>CAZKWD010000137.1:0-6203 GCA_964556175.1 uncultured Rikenellaceae bacterium | reverse complement strand
AGTTGTTAAATTTTCCTTCAATATAGCGGGTCTGCTTTTAATGCTGCTATCTTTAACCACATGTGAGAAGCCTGAGTATACCCTGCTTGATCCGGAATCTGCCGGAACATGGACTCTTTTTAATACGGCCAGCGGTATGCCTTCCAACCAGGTTCGGGATATCCAGCTTGACAACCAGAATAATATGTGGGTAACATTTTCAGGAAATGGTGTGGGAAAGTACACCAATGGCACGTGGACTTACTATAATACTTCAAACAGCTCGATTGTCAGCAATGCCGTAACCGCTTTAGGGCCAACTTCCGATGGGGGTATGATAATAGGGACCTATTCTGGAATTTCAATTGTATCGGCATCCGGATCCTGGAGTTCATTTAAAGATCCATCAGTAACATCGATGAGGATAAATGCAATAAAAGTAGCATCAAACGGATGGATATGGCTTGGAACCCAGGACCTTGGATTTTATGTTATTTTCGAAGACGAGTATGTCAATATGTATGCTGAAGGATTTGAGAATGTGAATGCCATTGAAGAAGATGCTTCAGGCAATATTTATCTGGGTACTGACAACGGATTGCTGAAATGGAACGGCACATCTTATTCTTATTATTCTTATTTGGACGGATTGCCAGATAATGATATCGTTGCACTTTTCTATGATAGTCAGAAGAGACTATGGATCGGAACCAACGGCGGATATGCAGCAGCCTGGATTGATAATTCCGGAATACACCAGCTCTCACTGATGAATGGAGATTTCGGAACCTTTGTAAGGGATATTTTTGAAGACAGAAGACGAGATATATGGTTTGGTACATGGTGGGATGGCCTGATACAGTATGATGGAGAGATACCTCATTCCTATAAAGAGTATAACGGATTTACAGAAGATGATGTAAATGCTGTAGGAGAAGATGCAGAAGGAAATTTATGGATCGGACTCTATAGCAAGGGTCTTGTCAAATATGTCCTTCCACTTGAATAAAATTCTTTAAAATGAAAAAAATATTACTGATATTCTTGATAGTATCCTTCCTGGCATTTCCAGTTAAGATATATTGTCAGGACGATAATCCTGAGAGGGATAAGTATACTCTTTTAACCATGCCCTATAACAAGCGACCTCTTACACTTTATAAGGGTCAGTTCTGGGCAAATGCCGGGTATAAATTCGGTGTCAGGGCAAGAACTTATAATGATTTGGGTGATCCCTTAATTCTGAAAGACGAAGGTACGGCATCAGTTTTTCACTACTATCTTTTGCAGATAAAATATGGTATATTCGATTTTCTTGAAATATCTGCTGAAACAAACTACCTGAAGCATGCTGTAAGATCATTAACAACCGACTATTATAGCGGGACTGATAATATCACTGTTAATACTCTTACTTCCAGAAAAGGTATGGGAGATCTGATGGTTAAAGCTACTGCAAGGTTACCGATTACATATCAGTGGTTTGATTTTGATTTAATGGGAGGGATATCCCTTCCAACAGCTGAACATGTAGCACTTATCCCCGAACATACCATCACAGACGTTTCTTCAGCCAGTACTTTCACCATCAACTATCATTATAAAAATACAAATGGATTCGGAGTACCGGTTTATATTGTGGGTGCCGCTGCTAAAATCAGTTTTTCAAAATTCTCGCTGGAAACTGATTTCTCCTTCAGGGATCCTGTAAAGGAGGGTGAGAATATCAGGTGGAGTGAATCTATGACAAACAGCAGGACATTTGAATATACGAATCAATCTTATCAATATCTCTTGAATAATACTCTGGAAGTTAATGCCTCAGTCCATTTTCAGGCTACCGGATGGTTAAATGTTGAACTTAATTCAAATTATACCAGGTCAAAGGGAGGCTGGACAGAGTACTGGGGGAATAAATACATGAATCCGGATGAATTCCTGTTCTTACTTGAACCCGGCTTTGAAATACAGATATCACCGGCTCTGAGGATCTATGAATTTACAGGATTACCGGTTGCGGGCAAAAACAGAGATGCTCCCTTTTATTTGTTTCTCACCCTTAGTTACAGTTTAATCCCATTCAACAAGTAAAATCATGTTTATAAAAAAAGTTGTTTTACTCCTGATAATAGCGGCAATATGTTCTTCAGCAATGTCGCAGAGCGAAAAGGTGATAATTCCATCCGACCTGAAACAGCAGACTATAGTAACAGAACCGGTTACTTTAAGAAAGGGATATCTCAGGGCAGGAACTGCAATAAGTTATTTTGCCCTTGATAAATATTTCATCGATGCAACGACTAAAGAGTACTATACTTTAAGTTCATGGCATACAGATTTTTCTTACCAGATTGTCTTAAGGTATGGGATAACTGACAGACTTGAGGTAGATGTGGCTATCCCTTTCACAAGCAAAAAGACTGAGATACACTATAACACTGTTTGGCCATCCCTTAATGCAGATCTTTCCATGTCAGGCAATTACACGGCGCATGGCCTTGCTGATTGTGATTTTACGGTGAAATACCAGATTATCCCTGACAAAGGAGATAACATGTCCTTAACCTTCTGGCAATGGGTTACAGTACCAACCGGAGTAAAGAATTATACCGGAGTGGTAAGCTTTTCAGAATTCAAACTACCTCTTGGTAATGGGAGTTTTACTACAGGATCATGGTTAAACCTGAGAAAGATCAGATATCCTTATTCCTTTGATGTCTATATAAGCTACGCTTTAAAATTCCAGGGCTCAAAGATGATCTACCAGGATGATACTGAAGAGACAAAATTCAAGGATGGAAATTATTTCTGGACAGGGGGCAGTTTTAATATTCATCTCAATGAATGGATTGTATTGTCGAATGATCTGAGTTATAAATACAACCAGAAGGGTGTAATCAAATACAGTACTGAAGAAACAATAGATCCTGCCTGGATATTTTCCTATCAGCCAGGACTGGTTTTTCAGGTGCGAAGATTCAGAATAGCAGAAGTGGTCCAGCTTCCATTAATGGGTAAAAATAACTCAGCAGATCCATTGTATGTTATGAAGGTATTTTATACTTTTTAGTTCTTATATATGGTTTCAGTAAATAAAATTCCAGGCTTCAACCGGCACTCGCCGAGTCTTATCCTGATTTTTGTGGCAGCTTTTAATTTTTTATTGCTTCAGACCTGCTCAACTCCGTCAATTCTAGTAACTCAGGAACAAACGCTTGGGGACAGTTATTTCAACAAGCACAATTACCAGGAAGCTGCAAGACACTATGAACTTATGCTGAGTGCCAGCAGTAAGCTTGGTATCTACCGCAACCTATCAATGGAATCCGATGTACACAGGAAGATTGCAAACTGTCATGAGATGTCTGGTAATTATAATAAGGCTTTACTCCATGTAAGGGAGGCTATGAAACTTGATTCAGCAGATAATAATCTCCTGGGAAGAATTGAAGATTATCGCCATGAGGGAAAGATATTTATTTATATGGGATCGTTTCAGAGGGGTATTGTATCTCTTGAAAAATCTCTTGATTTGAGCGAGGGTATGGACCAGAGTCTTAAGAATGATTACAAGCTTGCAATCGCCGATAATTATCTGGCATTAGGGCAGTTATATGCTGTAATGGGGAAGCTTGACAGATCGCAGGATTATTCCGGCAAAGCCCTGGGATTGTTTAAACAGGTAAAAGACAGAAGAGGCGAGATGGAGTCTTATCTTACTATGGGAAGCATCTTTTCTGATCTTGGCGATTATGAAAGTGCCAGGAATTTTATTGAACAATCACTTTCAATTGCCGCTGAACTTGAAATGGGCAGTGCGCGTCATTATCAACTTCTCGCTTCAGTCTCAACTTCACTGGGTGAATATGAAGATGCCATCCGATCACAGGAAAAAGCTTTACAGAACGCCGAAGAATTCGGAATAATGGGCCAGATAATCTGGACAACCATCGGATTGGGAGATCTTTATTATGAACTTGGAGATACTAAACGGGCAGAAAAATATTATAAACAGGCACGTGACCTTAAGGATACCCTCTCAATGAAAGCAGGCAGCCTTGAAGCATCCCTGGATATGAGACTCGGGGAGGTATTAAAGGCAAATGAATATTTTATTACAGAAAAATCGTTATCGGGTGCAGGCATTTCATCACTTCGTCTTTCTGAAATAATGATCGAAGATGGGAAGGTCGATAGTGCCCTGTTTTATCTGAACCAGTCGGAAAATGCATTCTCTGTATCAGGGAATAAACAGGGGATCTCAAATGTGAAACTGTTAAAAGGCAGAATATTTGTCGATAAAGGAGATTTTCTTTCAGCAAAGCGCCTCCTCGATTCTGCACTTCTTGTTGAAGAGTACCCTGAAACAATATGGCAGGCATGGTTTCATCTGGGCAGGATGTATGAAAACCAGCGTCAGGATGAACTGGCAATTGAATCGTACCGTAATTCAATATCAGTTATTGAACAAATCAGGGGAAACCTGACAATAGAGGAATTTAAAAGTATCTATTTTGACAGCAAGAGGGAAGTATATGACAGACTGATTAAACTGCTGATAAAGAATAAAAAACCTGTTGATGCTTTCCGCTTTTCGGAACAGGCCAGGGCAAGAGCTTTTTATGATATTCTTGCCAATAAGAAAATAGATTTCAGAGGATCATCAGCAGGAGACCTTATTTCAATGGAGCAGGAAAAAAGAATCGAAATTCAGAAATTGTATAAACTACTGCAAAAAGGCGATGCAGGTGCTTATGAAGGCGAAGGAACCCGATCAGTGGATATTATGCAGGTGCGAAGCACACTCACCAAAGCCCAGAATGAATATGTGGAGCTTATTCAAAAGATAAAACTTAATAATCCCTCTTATGCTGAAATGATTGCTGTAAGCCCGGCAGAATTATCAGACCTGCAAACAAGACTTGATACTGAGACTGCATTAATTGCATATTGGATAAGCGATGAAAAGCTTATTACATGGCTGGTAACACATTCGTCAGTGATAAGCAAAGAAATAACTGTCAGCAGCAACGACCTTATCAAACTGATTGAAAAAACCAGAAAATCAATACAGTCAAATTCGCCCGAAGAATGCAATTCCAACCTGTCGGAACTGTATCAACTGCTGGTTGCACCGTTTGAAAATGAAATAGATCAATTTACCAGCCTCATTATTATTCCTAATGGTTCCCTGCATTTTATTCCTTTTCAGGCATTGATAAATAAAACTGGAAAATATCTGATTCAGAAATTTAATATTCTATATGCTCCTTCAGCCAGTGTATATATTCTGTGCAATGACAGATTAATAAGAACCGGATCAAAATTTATGGGAATAGCTCTGGCGGATATCAGCGTCGATAACAATGTTGGTCTTCCCGGGACTGAAGATGAGCTTAAGAAAATATTACCGCTCTTCCCTGAAAATATTTCAACTTTTGGAACACAAAGCACCGAAACATTTGTCAAGGAAAATGCCGGAGGCTACAATTTCATCCATTTTGCAACTCATGGCACGTATAATTACCGGCAGCCTCTTTATTCAGCACTTCTTTTTCCTTCTTCCAACGAAGATGACGGAAAATTATATGTTCACGAGGTTTTTGAAATGAATATTAATGCCAAACTTGTTACATTATCTGCCTGCGAAACAGGTTTGGGTAATATCAGCCAGGGGGACGAGCTTACGGGTTTAAGCAGGGCATTTCTCTATGCGGGGTCATCAACTGTTATTGTAAGTCTCTGGTCAGTAGCTGATTACCCAACTGCCTTGTTAATGACAAACTTCTACGGCTATCTTAAGGACCACCCTTTACAGGAAGCGCTTACACTGGCTCAGAGAGACGTAATCAAAATCTTTCCTCAACCTCTTTACTGGTCTCCGTTTATTCTTATCGGTAATGGCTATGTTTCTATGGATTAATTTCCAATATATTAATATGTTTCCGGAAGCATTCAGGCAAAGAATCAGGCAACAGCAATATATAAATGCGGAAGAACTTCTTCATGGACTTGAGAATCCTTCTCATGTAACTATAAGGATTAACAGGAAGAAATGGGGTAAATATCCTGATAATTCCGATCCGGTACCATGGTGCAGGGATGGATACTATCTTAAAAAACGACCTTCGTTTACACTTGATCCGCTCTTTCATGCCGGTTGTTATTATCCGCAGGAAGCGTCAGGCATGTTCCTGGAGCAGGTTTATAAGCAGACTGTCGGA
>CAZKWD010000136.1:0-6221 GCA_964556175.1 uncultured Rikenellaceae bacterium | reverse complement strand
CGGTAATGCCTGACCAGTTATCAGCAGAACAATTCTGGGCAAGCAGCTTCTCTGTTTCTTCCTTTGTCAGATGCCTGTAAATCATAAAAATAACCTGATTAATATTTACAGATAATGGTTGTTAACATTTGCTTTTTCAATATCCATGAAATACTTTACAGTTTCAACATGAAGCTCCAGTGTTGAGGCTTCATCGCATACAATAACTCCTTTCTGGTGCATCTGAAGGATGGAACATGTCCACATATGGCTGATACCTCCCTCAACAACCTCTCTTAGTGCACGTGCTTTATTGGCACCCGAAATAATTATTACTACTTCTCTGGCATCCATAACTGTTCCGACACCCACTGTTAGAGCAAGTTTTGGAACCTTTGAAATATCTCCGCCAAAGAACCTCGAATTCGCCAGGATAGTGTCATGTCTCAGGGTTTTAATTCTTGTCCTTGAAGTAAGTGAAGAACCGGGTTCATTGAATGCTATATGACCATCGGGACCAATTCCTCCGAGGAAAAGGTCAATGCCGCCGACAGCCTTAATCTTCTTTTCGTAATCGGTACACTCCTTTTCCAGATATTTGGCATTCCCGTCTAAAATATTGATGTTTTCCCCTGGAATATCAATATGATTAAACAGGTTATCATACATGAAATAATGGTAGCTCTCGGTATGGTTCTCATCGAGACCAACATATTCATCCATGTTGAATGTTATAACATTCTTGAAAGAGATCTCACCGGCTTTATGCCTTTTAATGAGCTCTTTATAAACTGGTATGGGTGAAGATCCGGTAGGCAGACCAAGGATAAAGGGCTTTTCGCTTGTTGGATTTGCTTTCTTAATTTTACCAATGATATATGAGGCTGTCCATCCCCCTATCTCAGCCGGGTCTTTTTTAATGATTATTCTCATAGCTTTATAATTTAAATGTTATTGATAATTTGTTTATAACGTGTCATTTGGCATTGGTGGCATTAAGCATTATACGGGAATCAGCAACATAACATCCTTTTCCCTCATCAAGAACAATTAAGGGATTAATATCCAGTTCACTGATTTGCGGACATTCTATGGCCAGCTGGCTTAATCTCATAAGACAGTCTCTTATTGCTGCAATATCGCTCGGTCTTTTTCCCCTGATCCCTTCGAGGATCTTATATGATCTTACCTCTTTTAGCATGGAATCTGCCGTTTTCTCGTCAAAAGGAGCAATCCTGAAGCTTACATCTTTGAAAACTTCGACATAAATTCCACCAAGCCCGAACATTATCACAGGCCCGAAGGATTCATCCCTTTTTACTCCCAGTATTACTTCTTCGCCGGCTAAAATCATTTTACTGACCTGTATTCCTTTTATTTTTGCATCAGGTTTGATCTGCAAAACATTTTCAGTGATTATCGTATAGTTTTTTCTTGCTTCTTCAGCAGAATTCACATTCACTACAACCCCTTTAACATCAGACTTGTGTATAATATCATCTGATACTATTTTCATTACCACGGGAAATCCTGTTTTTTGTGCTATCGAGGCTGCTTCTTCGGGAGAAGTAGCCAGGTCGCTCTTAATAACACGGATACCATAAATGGCGAGTATTTTCCCGGATTCATTTTCAGGCAGGTAGAGATGATTATTGCGGATTGCTTCATCTATTATTGATTGAGCTGCTTTTATGTCAATGTCGGTCAAAAAATGCTGCTGATGGGGGTCTTTATCAAGGTCACGATAGAACTGGTAAGCCCTAGAAAAACTGCGACACATTGATTCGGGGAGGATGTAATGGGGGATCTTGTTCCTGAGCAAAATATCAACACCGACAGCAACATCAGCTTCTCCCATAAAGCTGGCATAAACCGGTTTGGAATATTGGTTTGAAACCTTTACAACCTCTTTGGCAATGGCCTCAATATCTGTCATTGACTGTGGTGTCAGGATAACGAAGACTGCATCAACATCGGGATCCCTGAAGGCTCCATTCAGTGCGATATTATACCTGTCGGCCCTGGCATCACCAATTACGTCCACGGGATTCTTAATGTTTGCTGTTGCCGGCAGGGCTTTTTTAAACTCTCTTGTTGTCTCTTCCGAGAATTTCGCCAGTTGCAGTCCGTCGCGTATAGCTGCATCGGTAGTCAGAACGCCGGGGCCTCCTGCGTTTGTAATTATGGCAACCTTGTTGGATTTTGGAGCCGGCTGGTAAGCAAAAGCAATGGCAATGTTGAACATCTCTTCTATATTGTCGCAGCGTATTATTCCTGCCTGCTTAAAAGCAGCATCACATATTTCATCATTTCCAGCCAGGGAGCCTGTATGCGAAGCTGCGGCATAAGCCCCTGCTTCAGTGCGACCCGATTTAAGAATCAGAACAGCTTTCCCGCTCTTCCTTATAACATCCTGTGCAGACTTAATTAATGCACGCCCGTCAGTTATCTCTTCCAGATATAATAATATGACCTTTGTTTCATCATCCTCCATCAGGTAATAGATCAGGTCTATTTCACTTATATCAACCTTGTTGCCAAAACTTATAAACTTTGAGAAGCCTATATGTTTTGCAAGAGCATAATCCAGGACTGCAGTACAAAGAGCCCCGCTTTGAGAAAGAAATCCTATGTGTCCCTGTTCAGGCATCTTACGGGCAAATGATGCATTAAGGTTAATAAGAGGATCGGTGTTAATTATGCCAAGGCAATTAGGACCTATTATGGAGATATCGTATTTTTCAGCGATCTGTCTGAGTTGCTTTTCCCGCTCCAATCCCTTTTCTCCAACCTCTTTAAAACCTGCTGAAATAATGACCACACACTTTATCCCTTTCTGTCCGCATTGTTCAAGCGCCATGTGGCAAACCGCACTTGGAAAAACAATAATAGCCAGGTCAACCGGGTCAGAAATATCAATTACATATTTATAAGCTTTGACAGAACATATTGATTTTTCACCCGGACTGACAGGAAACACAATGCCTGAAAACTCGGTTTTTAATATGTTGAATAAGATATCGTACGGAACAGTCCCTTTTGCATTGTTTGTACCAACTACTGCAATCGATTTAGGATTAAACATCTTATCAAGATTCTGCTTATGGATATCTTCTCTTTTTGACATTGGTTAAGTGTTGATATATTAAGAGTCTTTAAAAATTCCGGATAAATAAGGTGGGCTGCGGATAAATATTATGGTACTTAGTGGAATGTCAGCCTTAACAGTAAAATTTGGCAGTATCAGTCGAGATATGTACCTATGAAATCGACTGCATCTGAGACTGTCTGAATCTCCAGTGATTTTTCTTCATCCATTTCAATGTTGAATTCTTCCTGGAAACCGGCAACGAGCCTTATACTTTGCATAGAGGTGGCTCCCAGATCAAATGAAAAATTTGCATCATCCGATATTTCCGATTCATCAATCTCAAGTACTTTGGCGATTACTTTTTTTACCCTGGTCTTAACTTCTTCTCTGTCCATATTAATTGTCTTTTACTAATAGTTTATAATTTTTATATAAAGTATTATTAAAAACAAAATGTATCTCTTATGATATAATTGCCTAACAAATAAGCAGTTATAGCTCAGGCAATTCATGCATAAAAGAGGTAATGTCAAATATAGTATTTTTTAATTTATTCACTTACCGGCATCTGCTGAAAATCGTAATTAGTTCTCTTTGCTCTCTTTTGTATATATTTAATACATATTTTAAATAAATACATTATGGGAAAGATCATTATACTGGGAGCAGGCATGGTTGGAAAGGCTATGGCTATCGATTTATCAAAAAAGCATCAGGTTACCTCAGTTGACCTGGATAAGAATGCCCTGGATCTGTTATCAAAAAAACCCGATATTGACACAAACATTATGGATGTTACAGATCATGCTGCACTTTCAAAAACTATTAAGGATTTTGACATTGTAATTTCTGCGGTGCCAGGGTTTCTTGGTTTGCAGACAATGATACAGGTTATTAAACAAAAAAAGAATCTGGTCGATATTTCATTCCTGCCTGAAGATGTTCTGTATCTGGATTCACTGGCAAAGGAGAACAAAGTAACGGTCGTTATGGATTGCGGTATTGCCCCGGGGATGCCAAACTACATCGTGGGATATCACAATGAGACAATGAGAATAGAGGAGGTTGAATATATGGTTGGCGGGTTGCCAAAGATCAGGACATTTCCTTTTGAGTATAAAGCACCTTTCTCACCATGCGATGTTATTGAAGAGTATACACGCCCGTCCCGCTATGTTGAAAATGGTAAAATAATAGTTAAACCGGCCATGAGTGATGCAGAGTTTGTTCATTTCAATGGAATAGGCACATTGGAAGCATTTAACACCGACGGATTGCGGTCATTGATTTATACTATGAAGCATATACCATTTATGAAGGAAAAAACCCTGAGGTATCCCGGACATATTAGACTTATTCAGGCTCTTGAATCTGCCGGCTTTCTTGACTGGGAACCCATTCTAATGAATGGAATAGAGGTTATCCCTTTTGATTTTACCTCACAGATTTTATTCGATGCATGGAAACTTGGTCCTGAGGAACCTGAATTTACGGTCATGCGTATAATACTGAAAGGAACAGAAAAGAATGTGAATAAGGAAATTATTTATGAATTGTATGATGAGTTTGACGAAAAAGAAAAGATTTCTTCCATGGCAAGAACAACGGGCTTTACTGCCACAGGAACCGCTGAAATGATCCTTGCCGGGAAATTTAACGAAAAGGGAGTATTTCCCCCAGAACTGGTTGGAAAGGAGCCGGAATGTTTTAAGTTTATCATGAATTACCTGGAGGAAAGAAATGTTCATTATAAGGTTCAAATCACAGCAGACACTAAAAATTGAATATTTTAATGTCTGCTAAGCTTGAGTTTGTATTTTGTTCAGCTTATAATCTGCTGCAGGTGAATTATAAAACCAAAAGCCGCAAAGAACATGAAAAGTCCCTGCGGCAATGGTATACTGTGAAATCTTTGGTCCGGGCTTACGAAATTATTCCCTGATCCGGATTATTCTCATTTAATTGCAAGAATATCTTCTGTATTGTTGATAAGCTGCGGATAGAAGACTGCAATAAGAGGAGTCTTGTCGCGCTTCCATTTTTCTCCTCCGGTTAAAGCCTTCTGATGGAAATATTCTACCCTGTTAAGAGCCTGTGTTGAAGTCCGGAAACCATCTTTCTCCAACTCCCCGTCCAGCATTTCCACGCCAAAATAATGCCTGTTACTCACATACTGAATTGAAAGGTTATCTGAAAGTACATAATACTTTCTGCACCCTCTTTCCATTGTTACGGCAACTCTGACCTCCATATCGGTGTTTTCGAACGATATAACATATGGTCTGTGCTCCAGTCCATTAACCATCATATATTTATCGTCTACTTCAATTTTGTATTTGCCAAGTGGTGAATTTGTATTCCCGGCAGCAACAAACTTCCTGCCGTATGAGCTAAGGCAGATGGCAACAATTAATCCTGAAATTAAAATGATCCTTTTCATAGTTTTTTGTTTTGAGTTTAAATTTTTATACCGTCTAAAAGTCCGGATGCTTATTGTCATCCAGCATTCATATAAATGACATGGAGCATAAAAAATTGATGCTTATAATTAACATGATTTTATTGTTTACGTCAATGGGCAAATAAACTGTCATTTTCAGCCAACAAATAACATGATAAAAGAAGCGTTTTTGTAACTTTATCAAAATAAACAGGTTATATAGCAAGCCTGATATTATTTGACAAAATAAAGTCCCCTTCTCTCCCGGGAGAAGGGGATTCAGGGGATGAGGAAGACAACTACAGGATTGCACCTCTCCGCCAGCCGGCGGATCCTCGCGATCTCTGTTGGGTTACAGCCCAAAGAAAAAGCTCTGCAGCGCTTTGCGCATATTTAAGTAAAGTAATAGCTCCCCTCTTTGCGTCAGCAGAGAGGGGCGGGGGGGTGAGTTCATGAGATGCAAGAGGATTAAGCCTCTCCGCCAGCCGGCGGATCGGCTTGATCCTCACGGGGTTGCTTAACAAAGAAAAAGCCAGCCCTGCTGACGCAGGGCTTCCGGCTTTTTTGTTTCCATCCCTCCGCCTCGCAAGCGGGCATCGGCCTGAAAACAAAAAAGCCGGGTACTTCGTACCTGGCTTTTTCTTTGTAGCGGAGGGAGGATTCGAACCTCCGACCTTTGGGTTATGAGCCCAACGAGCTACCACTGCTCCA
>CAZKWD010000135.1:0-6235 GCA_964556175.1 uncultured Rikenellaceae bacterium | reverse complement strand
ACCTCAATGAAATAGCAGCTTTATAAATTATAAATTTCATTTTGATTGTTTTTCAAACATCAAAACAGAACACCAATTCCACCTGGATTATATTTGATAAGACATGTTCCCATGTTTCTCAAACAGTAGTTAGTACTTTAATCAGACATCAGATTATTTTCAAACTGAGGTCTGGTTTTTACAGCTAATTGACTTTGTTATTACAATATTAAACAATTCAATTTTTCTGGAAATCAAAAAATCAAATTTTTTTTGTTTTTGTTAATAACTTTTTTAACGCCCCTGACTATCAGGTCATTATGGTAATCTAATTTTATCTGTTTAATACTTTTTATACGGATTGAAGTTGTTTATTGCGAAAATTTTAACAATATATTGAGATAAGTTGGAGAGTATAAAGGCATCCTGAATATCAGAAAGAGATTCCTCATTCATCCTCCTGCGTCGGATTCATTCGGAATGAGGAATCTCTCTCATCTTCTGCACCGCTATAGTGTTTAGCTATAACAATTGAATTGAAATTGCGGGGCGGGATTGTTGAAAATAAAAAAAACCCGCCTTTTCAGACGGGCTCTCAAATATCTCTGGCCGTTGCGCCCCCTCGCTGTGCTCGGGGCAGGCTCTTGCGCCGTTAAGCCTTTGCGCCTTTTAATGCAACAACGTTATATCTCCTACTTTCTTGAATGGTTCTCCATTGGCATATTTGCCTTCTACATACCATACATAGACTCCCTGCGGACAAAGCTGACCTTTGTAGTATCCGTTCCACGGTATATTGATGTTACGGCTTTCAAATATCAGCACTCCGAGCCTGTTGAAGATCTGCAGCTTGTAATTGATTACCTTTTCTCTTATCGGCGGATAGAAGAACTGGTCAACTTCCACTCCACCCTCAGGCAGCTCATCAAGCTCTATAGGACCATCCTGATTAGGCTGGAAGACCGTTGAGAATCTAAGTTCACCGGCAGGTTCTACCGTCACTCCGGGTGTCAGAATGAACCTGTCAGAACAACCGTTTTCAGAGAATACCCACAGTGTGATGTCGAAGACACCCTCCTCCATATATTTATGGTAGGGCTCCTTGAGCTTGGAGGTATCACCATCGCCGAACTCCCACAGATAGGTGTCGCCGCCTTCACTCAGGTTGAAGCATCTTACCTTTTCATCGTTCACAAAGACAAGTTTGGGTGATACATCGAAGTATGCCCTCGGTGAAGGATATGCACTGATCACCTGCGATTTGGTTGAGGTTCCACCAGGACCCGTTACGGTTAATTCTATACGGTAAGTACCAGGATCGAAGTAGGTGTACTCCGGATTCTCTGCCGTTGAATAGCTTCCGTCGCCGAAATCCCACCTGTATGAGGTACCCGGTGTCTCTGTATTAAGAGATGTGTTGGTGATCTGGATGTTCAACGGTTCACAACCGGAAGGTATCGAGTCAAAATCAGCTATCGGTGGCAGCGGCAGTACACTCACCTGGTGTGTCACGCTGTCGGAACAGTTGGCATTGTTTACAACGAGTTTTATGTCGTAGATACCAAGAGCCGTAAAGGTATATGACGGATTCTGTACTGATGATGTGGCTTCGTCAGCAAACCTCCAGAGGTATGTCCAGTTGCCTGAATTTGTCTGATCTGTAAAGTTAAACGTGTTACCTGCAGGATCATATATCTGTGTAGGATCATCCACGTTGAACTGTGGCAGAGGTACCGGCATCACCGTTATTGTCATCGTCTCTTCATCCGTACAGCTGTAGAACGATGTCGTTGTCAGCTTCACGGTCAGTACAAGCGGATCTTCTGTGAAGTTCGTGTAAGTATGTGTGGTTGTCTCAGTGGGTGCATACCCGCTGGTACCGTCGCCATACTCCCAGAAGTACTTGCTGGCACCCGGGGCCGTTGTGAAGGTTATCGGACTGCCGCTGCAAACGATATTCGTGCTTGCAGTAAATGCGGCATCAATAGCCGGGTAAACCGTTACTGACGATGTGAATTCATCATAGCATCCCAATGGTGACTGAACAGTCAGCTTAACATCATAGTATTCAATAGAAGCCGGATTCAGGTTGATGAACTCATGTGACGGATTGTCATTTACTGAATCAATAGGTGATCCGTCATCAAAGTCCCACCAGTATTTCGACAATCCGGTCATATCCCTGGTGAAGCTGACAGCCAGAGGCGTACATCCTGTAAAAGCATCTTGTGTGAATGTTGCATTTGGACTATCTACTATTACGGCCAGATCATCACTGGCGGTACATCCTTTACTGTCAGTCACCGTATAGACAAGATTGTAAGTACCGGATATCTGTGAATTGAATGTTGGAGACTGAATTGTATAGTTGTTCAATGGTCCTACATCCCCAGTCCAGTTATGCTTAGCATACGGCGTTGTGCCGCCTGTCGGATTGCCATCAATTACAAGAGGTACATTACCGCAAGCTGCTATCGGATCCACACCACTAAAATCGACAACTGGATTCAGGTTAACAATTAGCGTGGCATCAGTAGTAAATGTTGTGTCGCAATCACCTACCAGTGCCATCCTGTAATGATATTCGTTTATTGCAATCGGGGCATTCTGTATAGCAAGTTGTGGGGATCCAGCACCAAGATAGATTGCACCATCGACTACTTTATTCCAGCCGCTACCATCGTTGACCTGCCAGAACATATCGATGTATCCATATCCTCCACCAATGAAGCTGGTGCCAGTGCCTTCACATATCTCCTTATCAGAAGGATTACTGGTAGCTGTCGGAGGATTAGTTACATGAAGCACACCAAAGGACGAATAAACAGGTGCTCCGCAAGTTCCAGCTATCATTACCCTGTACAGGTAGTTATTAAAGGTTACTGGAGCATTGGTTATTGTAAGAGTTTCCGTAGCTGATCCTGCATAAGTTGCATTATCCGAAACTGTATTGAAACCTGTTCCATCGTTCACATACCACTGATAAGTAACATTGGTTCCCATCGTTTCAACCTTCATAAAGGCTGTTTCATCCTTACATATGGTGGTATCAGATGGTTGTCTTACAAATTCAGGTGCCGTATTGACTGTGAGTACAGCCTCACCGGAAACGTCAACACTTGAACAACCTGACACTTTAACACGGTAACGGTAGTTATTCATGCTTCGTGATATGCTGAACGCTATTAATGATGGCTGGGTAGCACCTGTGTAAACCGGTCCGTTAACAACATCAGACCATGAGGTTCCGGTAAATACCTCCCACTGGTACGACAGATCAGTTCCAGTAGCAGTCACATTAAATGTACCCTGGTTAAATTCACATTTGGTTACATCGACAGGATCGACTGTTACCGCAGGCAGCTCGCGTATGATAACCTGCGGGTCGCCGTTGAGGTTCCCTGAAGGAGTCGTCACTTCGCAACCATTGGCATCTCTTACCTGTGCAAGAGTATAGGTGGTAGTTACCAAAGGTGTCACAACAATATCGGTACCGCTTACATAGCCGTTTATCGTAAAGCCGGCTCCTTCGTCATTAATATCCACATCGAATGGTCCTGTACCAACAGTCATAGTGACTTTAATTGTTGAAGATTCACCCAGACAGATAGTTCCTCCTCCTGATAACAGAGCTGAAGGCAGAGGATTTACTTTTATCTCTACCGCATTTGTATATTCCGGTGTACAGGTTCCAACTCTTACCTGACGCTTATAGTAGGTTGTCAGTGACGCTCCGTCCGGCGGATCATAGGTCGCAGCAGTTGCAGATGGTATATTGGTATATGGACCACCAAGTGTGGATGACAATAACCATTGATATGAATAAGCTCCTGAGCCTCCTGAGGCAGGTATAACTTCAACCAGAAGACCCGGATCTCCTCCAAAACATACTTCAGCATCCACTCCGATTGATCCCGGAACAAGTGGTGTCGGTTCTGTGAAATTGATTGAGGCCTGTTGGAAGCAACCGTTTGCATCAGTCACCTGTACTGTCACTGTTCCGGCGTGAGCGTTAAATACAGTCTGCGAGTTAGCATTCGGAGCTGCAGGAGTAGCCCCGGCATCATTAAAAATTAATGCAAAGGTATAAGGCATTGTACCTCCCTGTGCATAGAATGTACCAGTACCGTCAGTATCTCCTGCACAATCGAGAACTACATCCGATGTAGGATTATTTTCCAGTATTGCAGGTTCTGTAAGAGTTACAGAAGCTGTTGCAGTACAACCGTTTGCATCGGTAATGGTTACATTATAGGTACCGGCAGCCAGTGACGAAGGATCTTCTCCCGTGCTGGTATATGCTCCCGGTCCGGTCCATGCAAATATATATGACATGGTTCCACCCGCTACAGTAAGGTTTATCGATCCATCGGATGCTCCGTTACAGCTTATGTTGCGTCCGTTGTAGTCCGACTGGACCACTGCTGTTGCAGTAAGCTGTGCCGGTTCGGTAAGTATTATTGTAGCTGTCTTAACACAATCATTCACATCTGTAACGGTTACGAGGTATGTACCGGCAAAAAGCCCTGTAATATCCTCACTGACAGAGGTAAATCCGCCAGGTCCGTTCCATAATATGGTATATGGAGCTTCACCACCGGCAACGGTGAGATCTATTGCTCCATCGGAAGCCCCCTTACATGATACATTCCAGCCACCATTATAGGTAACAAGGGTACTTGTAAGTGTTATAGGATCTGCAACCGTCACCGTTACCGACGATGTGGTTAAACATCCGTTGTAATCGGTTACAGTAACCGTATAAGTAGTTGTTGCAGCAGGTTTAGCGGTTGGTGACTTGCTGAACGGATTATTCAGTCCTGCAACCGGCAACCAGCTGTAGGTGTATCCGCCACCAGGTACTTCCTCACCACCGGTAACTGTTACATCAAGATAGGCTTTGGATGAAGAGCATGCTCCTATTACAGGGTCATCAGTTGATGCAGTGGCAAGCAGATCAGGCTGTACTGTAATTGTAATATTGGCAGTAGCCTGGCAACCATTGGCATCGGTTATGGTAACAGTGTATATTGTTGTAGCAACAGGTTTGGCAACAGGTGACTTTATTGCAGGATCATCAAGACTTGCAGCCGGACTCCAGTCGTAGGTATAACCTCCGCCACCAAACTCTTCACCTCCGATAACACTTGCATTCAGGTTGGCCACCGAAGTCGGGCATGTACTGATTATATTGTCGTCGGTTGTAGCAATAACTGTCAGAGCAGGAGCTACCTGAACGGTAACAGAGGCCAAAACAGTACATCCGTTAGCATCGGTTGCAGTAACAGTATATGTAGTTGTGAATACAGGTTTGGCAACAGGTGTCTTGCTGGAAGGATCATCCAGTCCGGTTACCGGGCTCCAGCTGTATGTATAGCCACCTCCGCCTAATTCCTCTCCTCCGGCAACTGTCACATTAAGATTTGCTTCGGATGACGGACATGCACCGATCAGGTTATCATCGGCAGTAGCTGTAGCTGTCAGGACAGGCTGAACAGTTATTGTAACAATTGCTGTTGTCTGACAACCGTTCCTGTCGGTAACTGTTACTGTATACAAAGTTGTTGCTACAGGTTTTGCTACAGGTGTCTTACTGTTCGGATCGCTTAACCCGGCAGCAGGGCTCCAGCTATAGGAGTAACCACCACTTATCAGCTCTTCGCCACCGGTTGTTGTTACATCAAGGTGTGAAATGGACGACGGACATGTACTGATAATATAATCATCGGCAGTCGCAGTTGAAGCGAGGTCGGCCTGTACGGTAATCGTAACATCAGAAGTTGACTGGCAACCATTTCGGTCGGTAACTGTTACTGTGTAGGTAGTTGTAACAAGTGGTTTAGCCACAGGTGTTTTTAGGGCAGGATCGCTAAGCCCTACAAGCGGGCTCCAACTATAGGTATATCCTCCGCCACCAAGTTCTTCTCCTCCGCTGACATTTACATTAAGGTTTGAAATGGAACCAGGGCATGAGCTGATAATATAATCATCTGTAGTTGCCGTGGCCAGAAGATCGGGTCGTACCTGAATGGCTACCTGTGCTGTTGTGGTGCAACCGTTCAGATCAGTTACCGTAACAGTATAAGTCGTAGTAACTAATGGTTTGGCCTCAGGTGTCTGACTGGCAGGGTTATCCAGACCTGCTAACGGACTCCAGCTATAGGTATAGCCTCCGCCAGGCTCCTCTCCGCCTGAAGCGGTAACATCGAGATTGGCAACAGATCCTGGACATGTGCTTATTATGTAATCATCGGCG
>CAZKWD010000134.1:0-6322 GCA_964556175.1 uncultured Rikenellaceae bacterium | reverse complement strand
CCCGGTCCCGCTCTCCCCTGTGATAAGGACGGAAAGGTCTGTCGGTGCAACCTGAATAGCAATGTCAATTGCCCTGTTGAGACTCTCATAATTACCAATAATGCTAAATCTCTGTTTAATATTTTGAAGATCTTTCATATTCTCTTTAACGAATGTGCGAATTTAAGATTTTTTTAAAACATTGGGAAATGCATTTTTCGTAAATTCGCTTTATGAAACACTATCAGTTTGCCGGTATTATCCCGGCACGTTATGCCTCAACAAGATTCCCGGGCAAGCCTCTTGCGATGATTGGAGACAAAACAATGGTCCAGCGGGTCTATGAACATGTATCCAGATCTATTGATATAGTCTTTGTAGCAACCGACGACATGAGGATTCATGATGCAGTGCTTAAATTTGGCGGCAACGCTGTGATGACCTCCACTGAGCATTACAGCGGTACCGACCGCTGCGCGGAGGCAGTTGACAGTATCATGAAACAGACAGGTAAAATAATTGATGTAGTGGTAAACATACAGGGCGATGAACCTTTTATTAAACCGGAACAGATAAACCTTGTGAAATTAAGCTTTAACGATCACAGGGTCGAAATTGCAACTCTTGTAAGAAAAACAACGCCGGGAGAGGATATCTTTAATCCAAACAATCCAAAAGTTATACTTGATTCAGAAGGAAATGCTATCTATTTCAGCAGAGCCGCTATTCCGTTTATCAGGGATTTTGAACCATCTGAATGGTCGAAAAATCACGTTTTTTTAAAGCATATAGGTCTATACGCATACAGAACCGCCACCCTTAAAAAGATAACTAAACTGCCCGGGAGCTCGCTGGAAAAGGCTGAATCGCTTGAACAAAACAGATGGATTGAAAACGGATTCAGGATTCGTGCTGCAATCACAGATTGGGAAAGCATAAGCATTGATACACCTGACGATTTACAGAGGGTATTGGAACACCCTGAACAATTTCAATGAAAAATAATTAACTTTAGCACAATTTTTGATGTAGAAATAAAAACGGTATCTATGAAGAAGAGTCTCCTCTTTATTTTTCTGCTCTTTTATACCATAAGCCTTCAGGCGCAGAAGGATACTGTTAATTATTCTTCACCCGAAATAAGGAAGCATGCATTAGCAGAGGCTCCAAATGTTAATATTAATATTTATCCTGTACCCGTCAGGGAAAACCGCTTTACGATAAAAAGCGATAAGGAAATCTCATTTGTAAAGATCACTAATATAATCGGGCAGGACATATTCAGAGCTAAATACAATAACCCTCTGGCTTTAATACAGATTGTTCTTGATAATCCGCAAAGGGGAATGTACCTTGTGACAATCATCTTCGACGATAATTCAAGGGTCGTTAAGAAGATAATGATTGAACAATCTGAATAAATAAGATTTTAAGTAGTAAAAAACGGAAATTCGGGGGAATTTTCCGCAGTCAAATATAATTTTCAGGGTCATCTCCGGCATTTAGTATACAATACTATCATCCGGTTGTTTATAACTACAAAGGGATTATCCTGAATTGCGATATATATCATTTTTCAGCCATGGAAGAAGGAAACGGTGTTTTTTCAATCAGGGATCTCGAGAATTTTTCAGGGATTAAAGCTCATACCATAAGGATCTGGGAAAAGAGGTACAATGTACTTGAACCAGACAGAACTGACTCAAACATAAGAACTTATAATGAGTCGGACCTGAAAAAGATATTGAATGTTTCATATCTTAACAGGAATGGTTATAAAATATCACGGATTGCCCGTCTGAATGATGATGAACTTACGCATCAGGTCATGAAGGTAAGCAGCAGTAAAGATGACTCAGACCAGAATTTTCAGGCAGGTAAGATTCTTATGTCTGCCATAAAGTTTAACGAGGAACATTTCAAAGAGGTTCTTGCTCAATATTTAAAAGAGCCTGGTATTGAGCAAGCCTATACAAGGTATTTCCACCCATTGCTTGAAAAAGCAAGAATCCTCTGGCAGACAGGCAGTTTGTCACGAGCACAAGAACAGTTTATCCGAAATATTATCGGACAGATGATAATAATTGAAGATCATAAACTGCCTGTTGCTTCAGGCAGAGACACATCAACCGTGGCAATGATAAATACTTCGGAAAACCTCACATCAGATAATAATTTCTTGTTTTACAAGTATATTCTGAAGAAGCGCGGTTTTGATGTAATTTTTACCGGGGGTATTCTTCCTGCATCAGAAGTCATAGAAATATACAAGATTAAACCGTTTGTTTATCTTATTGTCAATTCCAGTTCTTTTGGCTTTGGCGGGAAAAAGATCTCTTATTTCAGAAATCTGGGTAAGTCGCTTATGATCAAAAAAATAATTATAACCGATTCGCCAGGAGAAGCTGAAAAAGATTATTCTGGTAAACTTGCCATCACCAGAGATCCTGAAGGCTTTATTAGTTATATTAATGGATTATAATAATCTGCTTATTTTACCCCGACCATAACCGAATCGGCAATATGCAGGGCCGTGGTAAGTGTACTGAGGTCCGTGAACAGTTCTCCGGTTTTTCCTGAATAATGACTATGACCTACTGGTTTCATAAGATATGAATCTTCATGCGATTTACTGTCTATAACAGCCTCGTATACCACGGCAGGCTGACATGACCACTTATAATTTTCATCATCCGGATATTTGTTATTAGTCCAGTATTCATTCCAGTCCCAGTTCTGATTTATCTCAAGCATGACTTTATACCTATCCGGAAGTTGTTTATCGGCCCTTGTCGTAAGAATAAATCCCGTAACAGGTGTGGCCCCGGTATATGCGTCCGGCACGGCTGTCCCGGAATCAGGCATATAGAGTCCGTCTGAAGCCTTAATTCCTCTTTTATGAGCCCAGTATGGTAATGTTTGTGGCGCTCTCTTTTCAGCTGTTATCCATTTGTTATTCTGCTGCCTTGCATATTGAAAAACTCCTGTCGCTACAGATTTTGCCATATACAAGGTTTGAATATATTTACCCTCCGTATCTTCCAGCCAGATTGCGAAAAGAGGATAATAAAATGATTCACCTTTTGAGAAGTCAATAATTATTTCCGGCCCTTTGCCATCGATATTTGTAGAGAACATTGTTTTAGTTTCCGGGACTCTTTTTTTATTCTTCAGAGATCCGGCACTGCAGCCGCTCATTATAATTATAAGTGTTAATACAAATATTCTGTTCATAATTAATAATCTAAAATTCAATTATTATACCTATTGTCGGTAATACAGTACCGGATTCACTGTCAAGATACCTCAGGGAATATTTAAGCGGATCCGCAGGATCAGTTACAGGATCACTGTTGCTGTCCGATTCCCTGACAAGAATAGCTGGTTGATCAGCTTTGTGATTATACACATTCTGGACATCGGCATATAACATCAGTGACCAGCCTTTAAAGAAGTACTGTTTATCTATTCTTATGTCGAGCTGATGGAATGCCTTGAGCCGGGCAGTGTTGAAACTGTCATAATCGAGGTAACCCTGGCCCTGCAGATCCCATGCTGCTTTAAGTGCTGATTTCTCGAGATCATAAGGTGTATAGGGAGCCCCTCCGACATATCTCCACTTAAATCCCAGGTCCCAGTTTCTGTTGAATTTTTTGGTCGCTGTGATATTGAAAAGATGCCTGTTGTCCCACGAAGATGGTATCCAATAATTATCAATATCCCTGAATTCACTCCTGACATATGTATATGAAAATACAAGGTTGGTATTCTTAAAATCTTTTAATCTGCCCAATAATTCGAATCCATAGGCTCTGCCATCTGAAATGGATACTAGTTCTTCATCACCGAATATTCCATATCCGGCGCTTTTGCTGGAAAGCGGGACTGAATCTCTCACAGAAAACGGGTAATAAGAATAGTCTTTATAAAATCCTTCAAGGGTAATCTGTATATTTTCGAGTGGAAGTAACTCAAATCCGGCAACAAGATGATCAGCCTGTAAATACCTGAGATTGTTCTCTTTATTTACAAATACCCCTTCATTATTCATATAACCGAGTGCCGTATACGGAGGCATCTGGAAGTAACGTCCCACATTAAAATTGAGGTTAACCTTGTCACTGATAGAATAAGATGCTGAAAAACGCGGAGAAATTTGCCTGAGGGGATTCGACATTGAACTTGAATATGTATTCATATCTGATCGGGCCCCCAGAGAGAGCTTAAGTTTCTCATTGAAATAAGACTTGCTCACCTGTCCAAACACATTTAATTTGCTCAGTTTAAGATTTGTCTCATAGCTGAGTTCATTCTCACCGAAAGCTGAATAGAAGAGTCTGTATGTGGAGTTCCTGTAATGACCATATTCATATCCTGCACCAAAGTTGAGCCTAAGCCCCTTGTCTCCTATAATTGTCCTTTCAAAACGGGCCTTGATCTCACCTTCACCTGACAAATAATCAAGTACTTTGTTTGTGTCAGCTTCAACGTTCCCGGCGTATTTATACTGCGAGTTATTAAGGTAATTACGACTGAGGACCCATGTATCATAACCGCCTTCCCTGAAATGTTTGTATACAAATCCGGTTACATAACTGTACTGCTCCTGAACAGGAATATAATCCAGTATATAACGCTGGTATTCAGTATCATTGGCCTTAAGATTCAGTTTAAAATCATCCTTCGCCCCAAGTCCGATAATAGTCAGTTCGTTCTTATCATCAAGACGTACTCTGTATTTGAACTGGAAATCAGTATAATTGGGTAGAAAAGGAAGTTCGAGTACACTGAAAAGAAATTGCAGATATGAGCGGCGGACAGACAAAAGAAAAGTACCATTTTCCCCTGCCGGTCCGTCTGTAGTCAGACCAATATCAGAGGCGCCTATAGTTGCCCTGTATTTCATTTTTTCCTTATTCCCGTCAAGAAAGGTGAAATTCAAAATAGAGCTAAGTGCATTGCCCCTGGATGCTGGAAAAGCTCCGGAGATATAATCGACAGACTGAACGAAGTCAACATTTATTATACCCACAGGTCCGCCTGAAGCGCCTTGCGTTGAAAAATGATTCAAGTATGGAATCTCAATATTATCAATATAAAAGCGGTTTTCATTTGGCCCCCCTCCCCTCACTATCACATCGTTTCTGAATGCTGGCGTGGAAGCTACCCCGGGAAAAGACTGTATCACCCTGGATATATCCCTGTTCCCTCCGGGATTTTTTTCTATCTCATCGATACCTATTATCCTGACAGATATCGGGGTTTCAGCCTTCTTAATGAAAGGTGAAGCTTTTATAACAACCTCTCCTATCCCTATAGCAGTCTCCTCAAGAGGTATTTCGATATTTACCTGGTTACTGTTTGTAACAAGAAGTGCAGACGTGATAAATGGAGTATATCCCACCGATGAAGCTCTCAATTCAACATACCCCGGCTTAACTCCTGTAAACAGGAAATAACCGTCAAAATCAGTTATTGCTCCAATGGTTGTTCCCCATATTTGCACCGTAGCAAAAGGGACACCTTCATTTGTTTTGGCATTATATACCCTCCCCTTGATAACTCCTGATTCTGTCTGGCCCGATAAAACAGAGAATATTATAGTAAAGAATATAGTAATTAATAAAAGTCTTTTCATCTAAAATTACAGTTTTGCTCTACAAACAATCTGAAATATAAAATTGTTCATGAAAGTATTCTAAAAAGACTTAACTGTTCTGGATACTAAGCAGATCAAGAAAATATTTTGTTTCAGAATCGAAGTTCAAAGATGGTTTTCTGGAAAGGATAGCATTAATTTTGTTCAGCATGGTTTCTGCAAATGTTTTCAGATTTTGACTTGAACCTGAATGGATACGATGCGACACAGATCTTGTTATTTTTATAATCTCTTTATAAAGATCTCTTGTCTCATTTTCAAAATAACAATCTGAAAATGCGTTCCATATATACTCCACGGCTGCTGATGAGAGATGAAGCATATCATCATCATAGAAGCGGTAATCACGCAGATCATCCATAACAAGCTCATAAGCAGGAAAATAGACGAGCCCGGAAGAATGCTTCAGAAATTCTTCAACGGCCAGGAAGAGCACTGATTTACTCACCTGGTTACCATGAGCACTGTCTTTCCAGTGTCTTACAGGACTTATTGTGAATATTACCCTTAAATCAGGAAAGAGTGTATTAAGCCTGTTAAGCTGAACATCCCACATGTCAACTATTTCATTCACCGTCAGCAGTTCCTGTGTAAAAAGCGCAGCCGGCAACTTATGACAATTAGAGACAATCTTACCTGTCTCCTTCCACCTGTAGATCCTGGCAGTACCAAAAGTGATGAAAA
>CAZKWD010000133.1:0-6354 GCA_964556175.1 uncultured Rikenellaceae bacterium | reverse complement strand
ATGGGACAACTGCGAACAGCTGACGGCCGGCAGATATTTCCTGATGATATGGTTCTTCTCTCCCACTGGAACCTGAGAGATGAACTTAAAGCAGACTATGCCGATAAGGAAAATGGTCCCGAGAAACAGGAAATGATAGCTAAGGTTATGGAACACATTGTAAAACAGGACATTCCAGAAGCAGTGATCAATAGTCCTGATTATGAATGGGAACCATTCGAAAACAGGGTGACACAGGCAGGAGCTGTTATTGAAGCTGCAGATGAACCTGATATACGCTACCATCTGATATTGAATTCATTCAGGGCGATGAAAGATATTGATGCCTATAATCCGGAAATGAATACTGCAATTCTCAGGAAATTCTCCTGGGAAATGGAGATTTCGCAGGAGGAGGTTGAAGAGCTTTTTGATTCCTACCTGAGTTCACCACAGCTTTTTAAGGTTGCCTCATTGATAAAGGAGAAACTTGGCCGTGACCTTAAACCATATGATATCTGGTATGATGGATTCAAGACGCGCAGCAGTATTCCTGAAGATCTGCTCACTTCAAAAACTTCAGCACTCTATCCGGATCCTTCTGCTTTTAGGGCAGATATGCCCGTGATGCTGATGAAACTGGGATGGAGCGCTGACAGGGCAAAATATCTGGCAGACAAAATAGTAGTTGACCCGGCACGCGGATCAGGTCACGCCTGGGGCGCGGCAATGAAAGGAGCAGTTTCGCATCTTCGTACACGCATCTCAGAAAAAGGGATGGATTACAAAGGCTATAATATTGCGGTTCACGAATTTGGCCATAATGTTGAACAGACAATTACTCTTTATGATGTCGATAATTACATGATGTCAGGTGTGCCAAACACGGCATTCACCGAAGCTATGGCTTATGTGTTCCAGAGCCGTGATCTTATGCTGCTGGGAATGAAAGATGAAAACCCTGAAAAAGAGAAGATGGAGATACTGGATGCAGCCTGGTCACTTATGGAGATAATGGGAGTAGGTATGGTTGAGATGAAGAACTGGGAATGGCTGTATGAGAATCCGGAAGCATCAGTTTCACAATTTAAAGAGGCGGTACTAAACAATGCGATTGAAACCTGGAATAAATATTTTGCTCCAGTAATCGGAGTGAAAAATTCTCCCCTGCTGGCAATCTATTCACATACAGTAAATGATCCGCTTTACCTGCCAAATTATTCATACGGACATGTGATTCAGTTCCAGATTGAAGAATACCTGAAAGGCAAGAATCTCACCGCTGAACTTGACCGGATTTTTAAACAGGGTCGATTGACACCGCAGCAATGGATTATGGGAGCAGTTGGATCGAGGATATCAACCCAACCGTTACTAAATGCACTGGAGAAGGTGTTAGAATAGTTGCTGGTTGCTGGTTGCTGGGTAAAACGAAGAAATCCCCTCCTGCTTTGCTCACCGAATCCGCCAACTGGCGGAGAAGGTGAGGGGTGGGTTTTTATAAGTAATGAAAAGTAATCATAGTATTTCTTATTATGTAATCTGCCTGTATGATTTATGATTATATAGTTATCGGTTCCGGATTCGGGGGAAGTGTTGCAAGCCTGAGGCTTGTGGAAAAAGGGTATAAGGTGCTGACTATTGAACAGGGTAAGCGCTACAATCCCTCTGATTTTCCTAAGACAAACTGGAATCTGCCAAAATACCTCTGGGTGCCATCAATAAGGTTTTTCGGATTCCAGAAACTTTCATTCTATACCACTGCAAGTATCCTTAGCGGTACAGGTGTCGGCGGTGGAAGCCTGGTTTATGCAAATACTCTGTATATCCCTAAAGATGCGTTCTTCAGCAATTCGTCATGGGTACGTTTCGGAAATTGGAAAAAGATACTTGAGCCTTTTTACACGAGGGCCTCATTCATGCTCGGGAGGAAAAAATATGCTAAACTCAATATTGAAGACCTCGCACTTGAGGCCGTATCAAAAGAGATGAATGCGCATGACACCTTTGAAACAGTATATGTTGGTGTTAACCTCGATGGCGGTGAAGAAGAGTGTGATCCCTATTTCGGCGGACTTGGTCCCATGCGGAAAGGATGTACCGAATGCGGTGGCTGTATGGTAGGATGCCGTGAAAATGCAAAGAACACCCTTGACAGGAATTATCTCTGGTTCGCAGAAAAACTGGGACTTGAAATAATTCCTGAAACTAAAGCAGAAAAAATCACATTTAAGGATAACCTGTATCACGTAGAAACAAAAAATATTACTTCTTTCTTCCGGAAAAAAAGAAAGAGCTTTAAAACAAAAGGTATCGTCATAGCGGCAGGAACTCTGGGAACGATGGAGCTTCTGCTTAAACAAAAATACAGGTACGGTACCCTGCCATTATTATCAGGGACACTGGGTCATGAACTTAGACCCAATGCGGAGACACTCAGTGCAGTATCAGGCACAAAAGAAAAACTGAATAACGGAGTTGCAATAACATCAGTCTTTAACCCTGACAGTCACTCACATGTTGAAATAGTCAAGTATCCCGATAATTCAAATGCCATGAAATGGTTCTTTGGACTTTCAGTTGGTGGTGCAAAAACATCTGCCGGAAGAACGATGAAACTGATTAAAAACACATTAAGGCATCCTGTGAAGTTTCTAAGAACCGTTTTTAATTTCAGATGGTCGTCACGTATGGTTATATTCCTCACCATGCAGACAGTGGACAACGCAATGCGGATGGTGTGGAAAAATGGAATGTTCGGTGGGAAAATGAAGATCGACAACAGCGGACAGAAAAAGGTACCGGCATATATTCCTGTAGGACAGGAGGTCATGGAACGATATGCAAAAAAAGTAAAAGGAGTGGCACAGAACATCCTGCTGGAAGTCTTTTTTAACCGGCCGACAACTGCCCATATCCTCGGAGGATGCCCGATGTCAGAATCAGGAGACACAGGTATGGTTGATAAGAACCTTAAAGTACATGGTTATCAGGATTTCTATATAATGGATGGCTCTGTAATACAAGGTAATATAGGAGTTAATCCTGCCCTTACAATAACAGCATTATCAGAATATGCAATGAGTAAAATTCCCGGGAAAGAAAATGCTTTAACGACTGATATATCAAAACAACTTTTAGTTCTTGAAAACGAATGGAAAAAGAAGAGATCAGATTAATACTTGAAAACCAGAAGAGTTTTTTTACAACAGGCCAAACTCTTGATGTGAAGTTCCGTCTTGAAAATCTCAGGAAATTAAAATCACTGATTATCAGGCATGAGCAGGAAATAAAAGATGCATTATGGCAAGACTTTCATAAGCCTGAGTGTGAAGTAATTTCTTCGGAGATTCAATTTGTTTTAAAAGAGCTGAAACTGACAATCAGAAAATTAAGAGCCTGGGCAAAACCAAAGAGAGTCAGGACTCCAATTGTTCATTTTATCGCCAGAAGCTATATTTCTCCGCAACCTTATGGCCAGGTACTGGTACTCTCACCATGGAACTTCCCTTTCCAGCTTTCTGTATTGCCTGCCATGAGTGCTCTTGCCGCAGGTAACTGTGTTGTTTTAAAAGTATCACAGCGGGTCCCTGCTATTACTAAAGTTATCGAAAAAATACTGAGTAATTTTCCCGGGGATCTGATTTCAGTAATAAATGGAGATCATTCAATAAGCGAATACCTTCTTGATTACAAGTTCGACTATATCTTCTTCACCGGGAGCAGCAGAGTGGGCAGACACGTAATGGGGAAAGCTGCCCTCAATGTAACACCGGTCTCTCTTGAACTTGGAGGGAAAAATCCTTGTGTCGTTACTGCTGATGCCCGGCTTGACTTTGCCGTAAAAAGGATTGCCTGGGGAAAATTCTACAATGCTGGACAGACATGTGTGGCACCTGATTACGTGTTGATTGACAGGAAGATAAGGGATCAATTTCTGGATCTTATCACAAAGGAGATCCGGTCGTTCTATGGAGATAATCCGGAACAGAGTGATGATTTCCCTCGTGTAATAGATGAGAAAAGTGCTTCCAGGCTGGCTTCTTTGATGGCAACAGGACAAATTATCACCGGAGGTACTGTTGATCAGAAAACTCATTATGTGGCTCCTACAATAATCAAGGATATTAAGCCTGATGATCCAATAATGAAGGAAGAGATCTTTGGCCCGGTGCTTCCGGTTATCGATTTTGAAAATTTAGAAGAGGTATATGAGATTATTGAACGAAATCCCAAACCGCTTGCTATTTATATATTCACCCGGAATAAAAAACATGCACATGAATTCCTGGCAAAGATAAGGTGCGGTTCGGCGGCAATCAATGATACAGTTGTACAATTTGCATCACCTTATCTTCCTTTTGGCGGCGTGGGTCGCAGTGGTATGGGCAGATATCATGGGAAAAAATCATTCGAGACTTTCTCAAATATGAGAGCCGTAATGGTGAAATCAAACCTTATTGATTTGTTTCTCAGGTATCCGCCTTACACCAGGTTAAAGGAAAAGGCTTTCAAATGGTTTATGAGATAGAAGAGGTCTTGCAGTCTTGCAGTCTTGCAGTTCCCGATTCGCTGCGCTTTCGGGATGCTTTTTTTGCCAACGCTGGACTACGACGTGACAACGATTCTGTAACTTTAAGATTTTAACCAAGACAAATAAAATGTAGTAATTTCGTTTTTATAAGAATAGAATTAAATAAATATAAATAATCACAATTGGATGAAAAGCACGAACAAATTGATAGAAATAAACGCAACCGGTTGCGATTTTGAGTTGTCAGCGGTAATTGAATGAAAACAAACACGAATGAAAACAGATTTTAAAAATAATAGACCAAAAGGATTTAATAATAAAGAAGATAAGTTTTTAATCCCATTAATAAATGAGATAGAGAAACTTATTACAGAAACTCAAATTCTATATTCACATGATACTATAAAATTAGACAAAAAGCAAAGACAAATATTATCAACTCTGATAATTGAATTTGCGGAAGATTTACATTGTGAAATCGGGCTTTGGAATAGTGTAGAGTATTACAATAAACATTTGTTCAACACACCCTTGCCTCTTTTTGTAAATAGCGAAAATGAAATAAAGCAAGTGTTCGATGTAAGCAGAATGAAATACTTTATTCATACCATCTTTTTTGAATTTAAACCCGATTTAGTTTTAGCGCCCAATCACGATGATTTAAATTTACTCGCCAAAAATGTTTCTGCATTTTTGTCCGAAAAGTTTCAGAATGTTCCCAAAATTTCAAGTATAAAAGAGTATCTGGCGCAAACCAATGATTTAGGTTGGGATTTTAAGCGTAAGTTGGTTTGGATTGGCATAAATTCATATTTATTCAGGCTTAGTTGTTATAGATACATAGCCGAAAACAATAATGGGAAAATGGAAATTGCATCCATTGACGATTTTGTTTGCCAGGAAAATACAATATGGTCGGGGTTAGGAGTAATAGACATATTAGCCAAAACTCTTGATTTACCTGATAAAATAAATAATGATGTAAGGAGTTGGTATGAACGATATATTTCATACTATCGTGTTGTCTCGTCAACAGCCGTCACTTTGACGTTAGAAAATATAATCAACGAAACCCGGTATAAAGTGCGTTTGGATACCGGGCAAAATGATGCATTTAAAACAGGCAATATTATTTTTGGAGGCATTGTTCCGTATGGTGATTATTGGTACTGGTCCGGAGTGCAAAGCGATTGTGGTAAATTAGACAAGAATGTTATTGATAAATTAAAAAAAGATTTTATAAGAAAAGCGTCAGGAATAATCTATCGTTACGACAAACAACTTTTAAACAAAGCCAAAGAGAGCGTAAAGCAACACTATAAAGATTTTATTGCTTTTTTTGGTAGTGAATTGATGACTTTTAAGGATGGGCTTTCAATGGCTGCCGCATTACAAAAAAAAGACAGACAAAAATACGAATCACTTTCCAGGAATGAATTAGAAATACATATGAAGAAACACGGATTGAAAAATCCTTTCCCCCGAATGCATTTACCGGATGAATTACTTAACTCAGACGATGGAATAGGTGTATATTTTAATCCGGATGAAGGAATTGAAATAATGCGTGGTTTTGATGATATTATAAATGGACTTAAAAAGGAGGGTAAAGATTTAACATATAATGAAAGCGAAGCAATCAGAAACTTTATTACTTCGGATGCTATTAGTCCAAAATTTGTGAGAACAATGATAGACAAGTATGGATTCAAATCAATAGGAGTTTCCTTTTTAATAAATTCAGAAATGGGAATTGCAGATTATTTATTGTATAAATATAAAGGGCAATATTTTAGAAATAAATATCCGGAAATAACGCTTATAGATGAATAAATCAACAT
>CAZKWD010000132.1:0-6375 GCA_964556175.1 uncultured Rikenellaceae bacterium | reverse complement strand
GAAGGGGACTTTTTAATGTCAAGGTTTCAAGCTCCTTTCAGGGGGTTGGGGGCATTGGATCGTATGCCCATTTCAAATATATTGATCCCCAGGTGAATCCTCCTCCAAATGCAGCAAGAATAAGTATGTCTCCCTTCCTGAGCCTGTTTTCATATTCCCATAGGCATAATGGTATCGTTGCAGCAGTAGTATTACCGTAATTCTCTATGTTTATCATGATCTTTTCCGGGGTGAGTCCCATTCTTTTTCCCGTAGCTTCTATTATCCGCAGGTTTGCCTGGTGCGGAACCAACCATGCGATATCTTCCGGCTTAAGATTGTTCCTGTGCATTATTTCAACGGCAACCTCAGCCATGTTCACAACCGCAAATTTAAATACGCTCTGCCCTTCCTGGTAAAGAAAATGTTCCTTTGCATCAACGGTTTCATGTGATGCCGGTTTAACAGAACCTCCTGCTTTAAGATGTAAAAACTTACGGCCCGAGCCGTCAGTATGGAAAAGATAGTCCATCACTCCTGTTTCCTCGGTTGTGGGTTCCAGCAGCACGGCTCCTGCAGCATCGCCAAAAAGAGGACATGTTGTACGGTCGGAATAATCTGTTATGGATGACATCTTGTCGGCACCCACAACTATTACTTTTTTAAATCTGCCTGTTTCAACATATGCCGCTGCTGTCTGCAATGCAAAAAGGAATCCCGAGCAGGCTGCGCCAACATCAAAGCTGAATGCATTTTTTATCCCTACCTTATCGGAGATTATATTTGCTGTTGCAGGGAAGTTCATGTCGGGGGTGATTGTAGCACATATCAGCAAGTCTATCTCTTCAGGCGAAGTTCCGGTTTTTTCAAGTAATCCTTTTACAGCCTTCTCGCCAAGGTCTGAGCTCCCCAATCCTTCTCCCTTCAAAATACGTCTTTCCCTGATCCCGACCCGCTGCATTATCCATTCGTCGGAGGTATCCACCATTTTCGATAGTTCGTGGTTTGTTAGCCTGTATTCAGGAACCCAGGCATGAATTCCTGTAATGGCTGCACGAATTTTTTCCATAATCAAATCGCCTCTTTAATCTTCTGAGCCAGGTTCACATGAACAACAGCCATGGTTTGAAGTATCATGTTCATAACAGCTTTTCGCTTTGAAATCCCATGACCTATTACAACATTGGCATTGATACCCACAATTGGTGTTCCGCCAATATTTTCAAAATCGAGAGAGTCAAAATAAGAATCTTTAAGATTTCTTAACTTATAAATATGATGAAATGCTTCTGTCTGTTTCAGTATGACATTCCCCACAAATCCGTCACATACTATTACATCTGACATAGTCTCCACAAAAAGGTCGTTGGCTTCAATATTTCCTTTGAAGTTGATGCCGGGATGATCTTTCATCAGCTCATAAGCAGCTTTAACAGAGGGTGTTCCCTTTGATTCTTCAGTACCTATATTAAGCAGTTTGACTACCGGGTTTTTAATTTTCAGTACATGTTTTGCAAACAGGCTTCCAAGGATGCCATACTGTAATAATACATCGGGTTTGCTGTCAAGATTGAGCCCGACATCAAGTATTACTGAATTTCTCTTATCGATTGATGGCACAATTGTAGCAAGAGCGGGTCTGAAAACTCCGGGGATCACATTCACCGTATAGCTAGCGCCTACCAGCATGGCTCCTGTATTGCCGGCGCTGCAGAAACCATCAATCTCACTTTTTTGCAGCATCCGGTAACCAACAGCGATGCTTGAATCCAGCTTTTGAGCATAAACTTTGGCAGGGATATCTCCCATTTCTATTACCTGGGTAGTATGTACTATAGCGAAATGAGTCGGATCTGTTTCCAGGTCATTCAGCTTCTTGTGTATTTTGTCTTTATCTCCAATCAGTACCAGCCGGTCATCAGCAGATACATGGGGCAGGGAATCAACAGCACCTTCAATTATCGCTTCAGGTGCAAAATCACCTCCCATAACATCTATGCCGATTCTCATAGTGTTTTTAATTAGTTAAAAAAGTATTATGCAGTTGTTTTCTTCTCAACAGCAGGTTTACCTCTGTAAAAACCACACTCGGGGCATACCCTGTGATATTTTACTGATGCCCCGCAATTTGAGCAAACTGCCACCGTGGGCGGAGTAGCTTTGTAATGCGTTCTGCGCTTATCTCGCCTCGTTTTTGAGTGTTTGCGTTTAGGATTTGGCATTTTATCAGTCTTAATTATTATTCATCAATTTCTTTAATTCATCCCAGCGAGGATCTTTTCCATCTGCATCACCTGCAATATGTTCCTGTATTTTCTCCAGCATGCCGGGATCACAAGTGCTGTTACCATCATCATCGTTAGGATGAATCCTTTGTATCGGTAATGCAAGGAGAATATATTCATAGAAATATTGCTTTATATCCAGATCCGGCTCTTCAGCAGGTATTGTAATAATGTCCGGATCATCTTCATCGCGTACCTTCCCCAATTTAACCAGAAGCCTGTTTGTGCAGTCAATGGGCAGTGAAAATATCCCCAGACACCTGTCGCATGAAATGCTTACCACTCCTTTGATGTTTATGATAAGATCAATGTGGGTGGATCTTTTATCGACACCAACGACAGCTGTAAGTTTCCCCTCTTTCACTTCCGACTCCTCAAACTGTTCAAAAAACTCTTTGTTGATATAAAAATTAAAATCATACTGTTTCTCTTTTAACCCGCTGACAGGTATAGTATATATACCGGACATCCTTTTAATTTTTGGTTTGCAAAAATATAAAAGCTTATTCAATTAAAAAAATTATATATAAAAAACCGCTGTTTAATAGTTAATTCTGAAAAGATAGAAAAAGATACTTTACTTCACCCCGTCCCGTTCAGAATGACATTCATTTACTTAACATTGGAGACAGGTTACCGATAAAAATACGCAATTCGCCGATTTTCAATTATCAATGAACAGGACATGTGTTATTTTTGAATCAAAATAAAAAGTATCGGGACATGAAACATAAAGATCATTATTTACGAAGAAACAGGGAGCATCATCCGCAGGTTGGTATAGGCCTTTTCTTTATTGTACTGGGACTTACTTTGCTTGTTGCAACCAACGACATGCTGCACCTTGGCAGTGTAAAGGAATATTTTACCTGGGAAACAGCAATGATTTTTGTTGGTGTTCTTCTCCTGGTTAATCTTCATTTTATACCGGGGCTGCTGCTTATGGCCGGAGGAGCCTGGTTTATGATAGATAATTTTTATGGTGAAATTCCGGCTTTGATAAAAACTGTCTATTGGCCGGCGGTAATCATTCTGACTGGTCTTTCATTTATAATTTCCTCATTTTTAAGGGGAAAATGGCGTAGTAATTAATTCAGAAACAAATAAATTTACAGATATGGAAACAATTAATGATTATAGTAATGATGGACGCAAGCCATCAGGTCATGAAAGAAATCGCCTTTCAAACAACAAGGCAGTCATAGGAGTCATACTGGTTCTTGCAGGATTGTTCCTGGTTATAAGAAATACCGGATTCTTCCCCGATTTTATAGATCATGTCGTATTCAGCTGGCCGATGCTTCTTGTTGTTATCGGACTTGTAATGACACTCGGGGCTACAGAAAAAACAGCAGGGATAATTATAATGGCGGTGGGAGGATTTTTTATGATACCTCTCATTTTCAGGGAGTCATTCCACATGTACAACATGTTCTGGCCATCGATTTTTATAATTATCGGCGTCATATTTATTGTCACAAAAAGAAAGGGCTGGAATGCTGTTTCATCAAAGGGGATGGCAGGTGATGATGTAATTGATTATGTTTCTGTGTTCAGTGGAAGCGAACGCCAGGTTATTTCACAAAATTTCATGGGAGGTAAAATCTCTGCTGTCTTTGGAGGTATAGATCTTGATCTTACAAAAGCCAGGCTTGCACCCGGAAGAAATGAACTTGAAATTGCATGTGTCTTCGGTGGTACAACTATAATAGTCCCTGATAACTGGTGGGTTACTATAGAGGTAACCCCTATTCTCGGCGGATTCAGCGATTCCAGAAAACTGATTCCGGGAAGGACAGCTGATTCAACCAGCCAGCTGATTATTAAGGGAGCTGTTATCTTCGGAGGCGGAGAAGTAAAAAGTTATTAATCAGGATATTTAATGAAACATCCTGTACTTGGCAACAGGCGACGTCTTTTAGCATGGTGGCTGGTCTGGCTCTTTATTGCGCTGGGCCAGGCGCTTTTATACTATTTTGCCTATGGAAGCTTTGTAAATATAAGTATACCTGATGCTATTTTGTCGCTGCTGATCTATTCAGGAATTGCATTGTCTCTATGGTATCCCTTCAGTTTCTTTAATAATAACACTGTAAAGCCTCTCTCTCTTGTTCTGAATTTTATTATCACGGGTGCAATTTCTGTATCTTTCTGGATCCTGATAACAAAATTGACATTGCAACTAATACTTCCTGAACAAACAATTATTGATGAATACTGGACTGCCACTTTCCCGTACAGGATAGGTACGGGAGTCTTTATTTACGGATTAATAATACTCACCTATTACCTGTTCGTCAGCCTGAGCAATCTTTCGGAGAAAAAGGCCAGGGAAGCGAGACTCGAAAGTCTGGTAAAAGAAACCGAGCTTAAAATGCTTCGATCGCAAATCAATCCTCATTTCCTGTTTAATAGCCTCAACTCAATAAGTTCGCTTACAGTCACCAATCCGGATAAAGCCCGGCTGATGGTAATAAAACTCTCGGATTTCATGCGTTATGCCCTTTCCAGAAAAGATGAACAGCCGGTCACTCTGCAAAGTGAACTCGAAAACATCCGCCTGTACCTTGATATCGAAAAAGTGAGATTCGGTGACAGGCTTTTTATCGAGGAACAGATTGACCCCGGGTGCCTGAATACTAAAATACCTGTTATGATACTTCAGCCCTTATATGAAAATGCAATAAAACATGGGGTCTATGAAAGTACCGACAAGGTAACAATAGCCACTTCTGTTTCTTCCTCAAACGAATATATTGAAATGACCATAAGTAATAATTTTGACCCGGAAGTGATTTCAGCTAAAGGTACCGGTACCGGTCTTTCAAATGTATCCCGCCGCCTTGAATTATTATATGGGAATAAAGCTATGTTGAAAACTGAAAAACAAAATGGTATTTTTACAGCAAGATTATTTATACCCGTAGATCCGCAGATAAATATTGAGGAAAAATGGCAAAAATCAAGACTATAATTATTGAAGATGAGGCTCCGGCAAGAGATATCTTAAAATATTACCTTAAAGATTTCCCTGAAATCGATATTATTGCTGAATGTGCTGATGGTTTCTCCGGTCTGAAGGCAATTTCATTCTCAAAGCCAGATCTTGTGTTTCTCGATATCCAGATGCCACGGCTTAGCGGTTTTGAATTAATTGAAGTGATGACCGAGAAACCGGCAATAATTTTCACAACAGCATATGATCAGTTTGCTATTAAGGCTTTTGAGCTTAATGCCGTTGATTATCTTTTAAAGCCATTTCCAAAAGAACGTCTTCATGACGCTGTTAATAAGGCAATAAAAAACATCGGCATATCCAAAGCTAAAGAAATGCCTTCCAGCACTATTTTAGAGAAACGACCAAAATCGCCGGAACCTTTAAACCGTATTGTTGTAAGAAAAGGAAATGCAATAAACCTAATCCCGGTTGATCAACTCAAATATGTTGAGGCTCAGGATGATTACGTGATGGTTTACCATTCTGCAGGCAAGGCACTGAAACAACAGACCATGAAATATTACGAGGAAAACCTTCCGGAAAAGGAATTTGTAAGGATACATCGTTCATATATCGTCAGTGTTCAGGAAATCAACCGCATAGAACCTTACGGAAAAGACAATCATGTGGCGATCCTTAAATCAGGAGAAAAACTTCCGGTAAGCCGTTCCGGTTATAAACATCTTAAGGATGAGCTTAATTTCTGAATTGTTTAGCAGCTAAACAATTTATATTAATCTCGGTATTACTTTGTGTCCTGGTGGCATTTTTTTCTTGCCACTAAGGCACTAAGGCACCAAGGTTCACAAAGTTGAAATAATTGAAGTTGCGTTTTATTCCAGTTATCTTTTCAGACGATTTTCTTTTTTGTATCTCCTGACAGGTATAAAAAATGGACGATAGCGCCGGAATCTGAAAAGAGGAACGGGGTCATAACCATGGGTTCCGCCGGGTCGGCATCTGAGAATCCTGTTGGTCCCAAGGATAAATCCTGTAAGGGATCCGTGTATCTTCAGCGCATCAAGCATGTATTGTGAGCAGGAAGGGATGTGACGACATGAAGGCCTCACAAAAGGGGAAATGGCGTACCTGTAAAAATACACAGGCAGTGAA
>CAZKWD010000131.1:0-6403 GCA_964556175.1 uncultured Rikenellaceae bacterium | reverse complement strand
GCCAATTGCAATTGTAGATTTAAGATCAATCATAATTATATAAAATATATTTTGGCATCCCTTTAATTTTCATTCCACTCAAGATTGGGAAACATCATTTTAGCATTATTTTTCTTTCGCCACTCCATAAGCAAGTTATATAATTCCTTTGTTTTTTCAGGATATAATAACGATATATCATTTGTTTCTGAAATATCATTTTCAAGATCATATAATTCTTGTCGTTCTTTTTCGAAATTATCGATAAGCTTATAATTACCAAGCCTTACCGCACTGCCTGGTTCAACACCCTGGTTGGAATAATGCGGATAATGCCAGAAAAGAGGTCGTTCCGGCAATTTATCTTTTTTGAATAAAGGAGTGATGCTGATTCCGTCGCCATCATAATTGATCTTATCTGAACCAGTCAATTCAGCGATAGTCAGGTAATAGTCTATTGATGATACCGGAGTATTAATGACAGTACCGGGCTTGGTTTTCTCTGGCGCTTTAATTATAAGGGGTACCCTGATCCCGCCTTCATAAAGCCATCCTTTACCTGCTCTGAGCGGGGAATTACATGTTGGTGAACCTTCTGATGTTGAAAGTCCTCCATTATCAGAAGTAAATATTATGACTGTGTTTTTATCAAGGTTGAGATTATCAAGAGTAGAAAGCAGTTTGCCTATATTTTCATCCACACTGTATATCATTGCAGCATAGACAGGATTACTCTGGATTATCCGTTCTTTAAAATTGATGCTCATGGATGGTTTGATCCAATCTCTCTCCCTTGTAAAAGGCTGAGTATCTATCGAATCGACTTTTTCTGTAAATTTCAGGATATGTTCCTCTTTTGCCTGCATTGGATTATGGACAGCGTAATAGGAAAGATAAAGGAAGAATGGTTTGTTTTTTGAATCTTTGATAAATTGTATTGCTTCATCAGTCTGCCTGTCAGTTAGATATTCTCCTTCAGGACCATCTTCAAGTCTTGGATTCCCATAAGGTGAAAAGTAACCGTTTGCCTTTTCATTTTTCTGTGGCGATCCTTTACTGAAACCTCCACTGTTAACATCGAAACCCTGATATTCAGGCCAATATTCCTCTGATTCCCCGAGATGCCATTTCCCCGATATCATTGTTGAATATCCATTTTCCTTAAGTATTTCAGCGATTGTAACTTCTTGTAAATCAAGTTTTAAATTAAAAGGAACAGCTATCAGCCTATCATCAGGTGAGCCGCTGTTGCTTGCCTGGCGTCCGGGTATCCAATCCGTAATACCTGTTCTTACAGGATATTTTCCGGTAAGAATTGAAGCTCTTGTAGGCGATGAAACAGGACATGCAGAATACGCATCTGTAAACCTTATTCCCTGCATGGCCAGACGGTCTATATTGGGAGTCTCATAGAAGCTGCTTCCATAACATCCGAGATCTGAATAACCGAGATCATCAAGCAGAATAAAGATGATATTGGGTTTTGTTTTTTCCTGTTTTTCGGAGGAGCATAATGCAATAACAGGTGTTATGGCTATTGCTCCGATTTTTACGACAGATTTGAGGTTAATATTCATGATCTTATTTTTCTTTAATATCATCCAGCATATCTGCCAGTTCATTAACAATATCCGGGTTTTCAGCAGCCACATTATTCATTTCTCCAGGATCTTCCCTGAGATTATCAAGTTGTGGTAAAGTATCATAACCTGTTTCAATATTCACATTAATGAACACTTTTTCTCCCTCTCCGGGTTCGATATATTTCCAGTCATCTTTAATTATTGTCAATCTGGCTGCATGTTCAATAAGCCACTCCCTGTTTTCCTGTGATTTTCCAAGAAGAATATCCAGGTTATTGAAGCTGTCGGGACCATCATCATCAGACAGCTCCTGTCCCGTCAGTTTTGCAAAAGAGGCAAGCAGGTCAATCTGGCTGAAGAGAGCATCGGATACTTGTGGTTTAATCTTTCCCTCCCATTTAATGATAAAGGGAATTCTGGTACCTCCATCAAACAGACTATATTTACCACCCCGCAGTGGTCCGGCAGGTCTGTGCTTACCAAGTTTTTCAACAGCATCATCCCTATAGCCGTCGTCAACCACAGGTCCATTATCGCTGGCAACAATTATTATTGTATTCCGGGTAAGACCAAGATCTTCAACGGCTTTGACTATTTCACCAACAGACCAGTCAAATTCCAGGATAGCATCTCCTCTTGGACCCATCCCGCTTTTACCCTCAAACCTTGGGTGAGGAACCCTTGGAACATGGATATCGTGAGTGGCAAAATAGAGGAAGAAGGGATTTTCATGGTTCTTTTTAATGAACTGTACTGCTTTTGAAGTGATTGTATCAGCCATGTTTTCATCAACCCACAGAGCAGCCCTGCCACCTGTCATATATCCAATGCGACTTATACCATTAACAATTGTCATATCATGTCCATGGCTGGGATGCATTTTCAGGAGTTCGGGATTTTCCCTGCCGGTAGGCCAGTCGCCAACTTTCTGATCGTATGAAACAGTGATGGGATCATCAGGATCGAGGCCAACAACATTCCTGTTTTCCACATAGAAGCATGGTACACGATCGCCCGTCGCGGGAATCAGTAATGAATAGTCAAATCCAATATCAAGGGGACTATTCATAATTTCACCATTCCAGTCCGGTCCTCCTTCAGGACCAAGTCCCAGATGCCATTTACCCACCACACCGGTTGTGTAGCCTGCTCTTTGCAAAACTGTTGCTATTGTGGTACGCCCTGGCTGAATGATTGCTGCAGCATTTCCGGGAGCAACTCCTGTTCCACGTTTCCTCCAGGCATATTCGCCTGTGAGTAGCGAATACCTTGACGGAGTACTTGTTGCAGATGTACAATGTGCATTCGTGAACAGAAGTCCCTGCCTTGCCAGCCTGTCAACGTTCGGAGTATTCGGAGCTGTACTGCTGTAGCAGCTCAGATCGCCATACCCGATATCATCGGCGTAAATGATAACAATATTCGGATTTTCAGGTTTCTGAGTACATCCTGTCTGCAGGGCGGCAAACGACATAATACCTGTCAGACCGGATAAATAACCGATGTTTTTTTTATAAAAATTGTTATTCATTGCAGGTTCTGCTATTTAAATTAAATTCTTTATAAAACACGGAGTTCCACGGAATTTCACGGATTTATTGTTGTCGGTTCATATGAAAACGGGAACACTTCGGATGGTGTATGTGCCTGGTTCATTATGATCTTTATTAACATTTAGTCTGACAGCTTTCCATCTGCTCATTCGCACTGCCTGTCTACCACCCTGTTCATGAAATTCCCAGTAGAGATATTCATGCTGTTTTTGTTTTTTCCCGAGCAGTTCCGGAAGAAATGATATACCATCAATGTTTTCCGGTACTTCAGACCCGGCAATATCAGCAAATGTTGGTAATACATCCCAGAATGCAGAAATATGGCCGCTAATTGTGCCTGCTTTTACCTTTAACGGCCATTTTACGATCATTGGAGTTCTGATACCACCTTCATACAGATCACGCTTAAAACCTCTTAAAACGCTGCTGCTGTTAAAATAGACGGGATCAGCTCCGCCTTCAAGATGAGGGCCGTTATCGGATGCAAATATCACAATGGTGTTTTCCTCGATCCCCAGGTCAATGAGGAGATCAATTATTTCAACACCACTATATGGTTTTTCAGGATCAAATTTCCCGCGGAATAGTGCAAGGTATTCCTCTTTTGCAATAAGTTCTGCGTGTGGTATTGTTGTGGGATAAAACATGAAGAATGGTTTATCCTGATGATTTTCAATGAAATCCAGAGCAGCTTTATGGATAATATCGGCACTGTAAGCTCCTGTTCTGCCGCTGTCATTCTCATGGAGTATTATTTTCTTATGGTTGTGCCACAGGTGATCGGGGTAATAATTATGAGCCAGCCGCTGGCAGTTATAGCCTGCGAATTCATCAAATCCCTGAGCATTAGGATCTCCTTCGGTGTCGATAAAACCAAGTCCCCATTTTCCAAAGGCTCCGGTACTGTAACCCCTGGTTTTCAGCATCTCGGCAACGGTGACTGATCCCGCAGGCAAAGGCCACTGTCCTTCAGGCTGCATTTCTTTATTTCCGCGTATCGGTGTGTGGCCTGTATGAAGGCCTGTCATCAGGCAAGAGCGTGAGGGGGCAGAAACCGTACAGCCTGTATAATGCTGAGTGAAAAGCATCCCTTCGCGGGCCAGTCTGTCAATATTTGGTGTGGAGAATCTTTGCTGGCCATAGCAGGTCAGGTCACCATAACCAAGGTCATCAGCCAGGATATAGACTATATTCGGCAGCTCTTTTTCATTTTCTGCTGTTCTTCCGCAGGATACAAGTGCAACAGTGGCGCAAATACCAAGCGGGATCCCGTTTTTTATTCGCGGGTTTTTTTTCATAGGCAGGTTTTATAGCTTCCTGATTCTTATCTTATAAGCTTCAACTGGATTTTTTGACAGGATCCGGGTAATTTCATCCGGAGTCATTCCTCTTTCCCTCAGTGCAGGGATCAGGTATTCAAAAATGTCGGTGTATCCGTTGATTGTTCCTCCGCCTGGTTTGGCAGGATCATACCAACCTGAATCGTGTGAGATGAGCACTTTGTGAAGAAGTCCCTCCTCCTTCATTTTAATGATACGGTCGGCATACCATTCAATGCTGTTAGGAGCATCTGGTTCTAAATCCTTTCGTTCGCGTACATTATCGAGAGAGATCCAGGCCCCTTCACGTGCAGCACTTATATTAGCATCAAGGGTTCCGCGCTGAGCGTGTACCCATATAAAGGCAGAAGGATCAATACCTTCATTTTTTAATATCTCTATCTGGGCGAAGGCAGGTTTATCAGGACCTGTATGTGAGGCAATAGTCAGTCCGGTGTTAAGATGTGTAATGGCTGCTGCCTTTATCAGTTTTATGTCTGACGGAGATAATGTATCATCAGGGTTCACCCCTATCTTAATAAAACCGGGTTTGATGCCGGTATCGCCTATGCCGTTATTAAATTCACCTGTCCATTTTTTAGCCAGTGATGAAGCATCCATGCTATAGAAGCTCTGAGGCAGAAATTTGTTATAATGTGCTCCGTAAAGGCCGGTATTGGTTATAAAAATTATGCCTGTTTTTTCAGAGAGCTCTTTCAGGATCAAAGGATCGCGTCCGAGATATTCCGGAGTGCATTCAAAGATGGTTTTCACATCGTACTTTTTAACCTCGTCTACAAAAGGCATTGCCCTGGCTACCACGGAGTCCCTGTTCCACCTGAAAAATCCTGTGCTGTCGGCGCCGATGAAATCGACCATTATATGCTCATGAACGAGTGAACGTCCTGTTTCGGAAGGATCAACAGGGCCATTAACCGTCATTATGTAATCTGAGGATTGCGGTTTGCAGGTGATGATTATTATCCCGAAAACAAGGAAGAGAATGATCCACAGAATGATTTTAAAGGTGTCAAATTTTTCTTCTTCCATGATGGCAGCAGGTTTAGGATTTACTCTGCCATAAAAATAGTATAAAATATTAAAAGTAGAGACGTTGCATGCAACGTCTCTACATAAAATAATGTTGTATTATTTGTACGAATCTATATGAATATTTTTTACTGCCCGGCCGGAGGGATCGATCATGTTTTTGAAGGAGGCGTCCCATGCAAGAGCTTCCGCGGTGCTGCAGGCCACTGAGGGAACCGAAGGAACGCATGCAGCTGCCTGGTCGGACGGAAAATGTTCTGAAAATATCGATCTGTAGAAGTATTCTTCTTTTGACATCGGGGGATTAACAGGGAAACGGTATTTTGCATTGGCCAGCTGTTCGTCAGTAACCTCTTTTGCTGAAAGGGCCTTCAGGTTATCGATCCAGTTATACCCCACGCCGTCAGAGAACTGCTCTTTCTGGCGCCATGCAACGCTTGCCGGCAGGTAATCCTCAAAGGCTTTTCTGACCACCCATTTTTCAATACGCTCTTTTGTGATCATCTTATCGACAGGATTAAGCCGCATGGCTACATCCATAAACTCTTTATCGAGGAAGGGGACCCGTCCTTCCACACCCCATGCTGCAAGTGATTTATTTGCTCTGAGGCAGTCGTAAAGATGCAGTTTGCTGAGTTTTCTTACTGTTTCTTCATGAAATGCCCGCGGGTCGGGAGCCTTATGGAAGTAAAGGTAGCCGCCGAAGATCTCATCTGCACCCTCACCAGAGAGGACCATCTTAACACCCATTGATTTTATTACCCTGGCCATCAGGTACATTGGAGTAGAGGCCCTTACAGTTGTAACATCGTATGTTTCAATATGATAAATAACATCGCGGATAGCATCAAGCCCCTCTTCTATGGTAAAGTTTATATTATGGTGAACGGTACCGATATGATCTGCCACTTTCCTGGCG
>CAZKWD010000130.1:0-6404 GCA_964556175.1 uncultured Rikenellaceae bacterium | reverse complement strand
ACGTATTGAGACGGTCCGCAAGGCAACAGTGGTGGTTGAACGTATGCTTAAACATACCGGTGCTTTTCAGTATCTGGCAATACTTCATGAGGACAGGGTTACGGGTATGCGCGACGGCAAGCGCGATTTTGGTCAGCAGATAGAAATTCGCTGCTGGGATAGTAAAGATGCACGGATAGCGACCCCCACAAATCTGCCGTTTGAAACACTTCAAAAACTGGCAAATGACATTCTAAGTGAGGTTCCGGGCATAGTAAGTGTAACCTACAATATTGCATCAAAACCACCCTCAACGATCGAGGCAGTTTAGATATTGAAACCCGGATACCGGAGTCCGGAATAAATTTTGTAAAATATGACTCAGGACAGGCATTATGACCTGGCAAAGAAACTGAAGCCGGGTAAGATTATCTTACCTGTGATAATTGGGCTGGCTATAGTATTCTGGTTCATTATCAGGGAAATAGATGCCGATGTATTAAGCAGGTTGCAATTTACCTGGAATTCGGTTTTCTGGCTTTTCATTGCCTGGTGCTGTATGATAGGCAGAGACCTAGGATATATGATACGGATCAGAATCCTGTCAGAAAATGATCTTACCTGGAGACAGGCATTCAGGGTGATCATGCTTTGGGAATTCACCTCGTCAATTTCTCCATCAACAGTCGGAGGCACCGCACTTGCTGTAGTATTTATACATAAGGAAGATATATCCGTTGGGAGAAGTACCGCAATAGTTCTTGCAACCTCATTTCTTGATGAGCTCTATTTTGTGATCATGTTTCCTGTCATTTTGCTGATTATCGGAGGGGATATTCTCTTTACCACGGCCCTCCAGGGAACAGGTGTTGCGTTACTTAACAACCTCCTTATAGTTGCTTTTATAGGATATGGTTTAATACTCGCCTGGGTGATCTTAGTTGGTTATGGTCTTTTTATCGATCCCGACAAGATCAGGAAAATCATCATATATATTTTCAGGCTTCCACTGATAAGAAGATGGAAAGAGTCGGCAATCAAAGCCGGCGACGATATAGTGTCCAGTTCTCACGAACTCAGAAAAAAGCCTTTCTCATTCTGGATTAAGGCTCTTGTTGCAACCTTCCTCTCATGGACATCAAGATACTGGGTGGTAAATGCTATCCTCATGGCATTTTATGCTGTTTCCGACCATTTCCTTATTTTTGCCAGGCAGCTGGTCACCTGGATCATGATGATAGTAAGCCCCACTCCCGGGGGCGCAGGATTTGCAGAAATTATTCTTGGCCGCTATATATCAGATGCTATACCGGCTGATCCGGAATTCATAGGAAGTATCGGACTTGCAATTGCTATAATATGGAGGATAATAAGCTATTATCCATACCTGATAATAGGAGCCTCAATTGTTCCCGGCTGGCTTCAGAGAAAATTCGTACTTCATCTGCCAAAAAAGAAATAGTTTTCATACCTTAGCTTTCCCTAACTGACCAGATCATAATCCACTTATGAGTGAGGAAATACTAAAAGCCCTGATGGAACTGTTCGCACTCATTGTCAAACAGGATGGTGGGATGATAGAGGATGAACGCGAGTATGTGTCAGATTTCCTCGATAAACAACTGGCAAAAGAGAGTGTAATGGAATATCTTTCTCTCTTCAATGAACATGCCGGGCCTGTCAGGGAAAAGAGTGCAACAAAGGAACCTGTTGTTCCATCTGTAAAAGACTCTGTCAAAATATTGGGAATATGTAAAAAGATTAATCGTACTTTGAATCAAGGTCAGAAGGTTGTTGTGCTATTGCGTCTTTTTGAACTGGTAAATGCCGACAAGCGGTTTACACCGCAAAGAATTAATATTATCAACACTGTTGCAGAGGTTTTTAAGATTTTACCTGAAGAATTTGCCGCAACAGAACAATTTGTAATGAATAATGAACCCGGGAAACTGCAAAACCCTGCTATTCACATTCTCATCCCGGGAAAAGAGCAATGCTCCCTTTGTAACAGGATGATTACCGGCTATCCTGACACCAACATTTATTTTCTGAGGGTAGCCAGCGTTGATCTCTACTTTCTGAAATATGTTTCCAGTGAACAGATCTATCTGAATGGCCTTCCCATCAGGTCAGGTCAGGTTTACATCTTTGCAAAGGGAGGTTCACTAAGATCAACACATGGTGTCGCAATTTATTATAGTGATTTAAGCTCCACATTTCTCTCAGTGGATTCAATACACAAACTATCATTTACAGTTGAGAACCTTACATACAGCTTTATTGAAATCCATCCGGCTATAGACAATATCAGTTTTTCGATTGATCAGGGAAGGCTGATGGGTATTCTTGGAGCAAGCGGTTCAGGTAAAACAACTCTTCTGAACCTCTTATGCGGTATTCAGAAACCAAACAGCGGTACCGTAAAGATAAACGGGCTGGATGTCAATAAGGATGAGGTGGCATTAGAAGGAGTACTGGGATATGTTCCCCAGGATGATCTTCTGATTGAAGATCTTACTGTCTTCAAAAACCTGTATTATGCAGCACGCCAGTGTTTTAAAGGGAAAAGCCGTGCTGAGATTACAGTCATTGTCGATCGAACTCTTGCAAACCTGGGGTTGATTGAAAAAAGAGATCTTAAAGTTGGTTCTCCATATAACAAGATCATCAGCGGAGGTCAGAGGAAAAGACTTAATATTGCACTTGAACTTATTCGCGAACCCTCAATTCTTTTTCTTGATGAACCAACATCAGGACTCTCCTCGAGAGATTCCGAAACCCTTATGGACCTCCTGAGGGATCTTACACTTAAAGGAAAACTTATCTTCACGGTAATTCACCAGCCGTCATCTGAAATCTTCAAGATGTTCGATAAGGTAATAATCCTCGACCAGGAGGGGAGCATGGCATACTTTGGTAATCCTATCGATGCTGTTGTTTACTTTAAAACCCTTGATGCACAAATAAATGCACTCCAGGGTGAATGCCCCATGTGCGGTAACGTAAATCCCGAAACGATCTTCAAAATTATTGAGACCCAGGTTGTTGATGAGTTTGGCAAATATACCGAAAAACGCAAAGTGAAACCGCGGGAATGGGCAACACTCTTTAAACAGAACGCTCAGCCCGATACCATAACTGAAATAAAAGAACCTCCGCATAAGAACCTGCAGAGACCGGGACTGTTAAGACAATTCCAGATCTATTTTTCCAGGGATATCAAAAGTAAATTCGCGAATAACCAATATGTTATGCTTACGCTTCTCGAAGCGCCGGTCCTGGGATTTATCCTGTCATTTATAATAAGGTATATTCCCGATCCCGATTCGGCGGTTTATCTGTTCTCGGAAAATGAGAATATTCCGATCTACATTTTCATGAGTATAATTGTTGCTCTTTTCATGGGTCTCACGATCAGTGCCGAGGAGATATTCCGCGACAGGAAAATACTGAAAAGGGAACGATTCCTGAATCTGAGCAGAACCAGTTACCTCTTCGCAAAGATTTTAATACTGATCTTCATTTCCGCACTGCAGTCTGTTATGTTCCTTATAATAGCAAACCCCATACTCGGTATCAAGGGTATGTTCCTGCAATACTGGTTAACTCTATTCACCACCGCATTCTGTGCCAATATGATAGGGCTTAATATATCAGCATCATTCAATTCAGCTATTACGATCTATATTGTAATTCCACTGCTTATCATCCCCATGATGGTGCTCAGCGGAGCCATGTTCCCATTTGATAAGCTTAACAGGCAGATCGGAAATGTTGATAAAGTACCGCTTATAGCAGAACTGATACCCACCAGATGGACTTATGAAGCGCTTATGGTCTCACAGTTCAAGGATAACAGGTACAGTAATGTTGAATATACCAGGGATAAGGAGACTTTTTATATTCTTCAGAAGAAGATCAGCGTGGCTGACTTTAACAAGGTGTACAGGATCCCTGAACTGATAAGGGCACTTGAAATAAGCGTGGATGAATACAAAACATTGCAGGTTAACAACGGCAGCAGAAAAGAGCCTTTCTCTGATAATTCATACCAAAAGTACACCAGTCTCCCTCTTCTAAAAAATGAGCTTTCAAGGATGGCTGAAATCTACAATGTCCCCAGGTTCAAATATATAGAATCCCTCACACCTTCTGCATTTAATCCTGCTATTGCAGATTCTGCTGATGCTTACCTGAAAACTCTGGACGGCATTTTCGGCATTGCTTCCAACAGAGCAAGCGATAAGAAGGACAGTTTCTACAATCTGAACCAGGATAATCTCAACCAGCTTAGGAATGACTATTACAATTACAAGCTTGAGGAGATAGTAATAAAATATTATGAAAGGAAAAAAATACTTATCTATAATAATACTATCATACAGAATATCGATCCGATCTATCTTGACCCCTATTATAATGGATTCCTGAGATTCAGAACTCATTTTTATGCGCCTACAAAGAACATTTTCGGGATAAGAACGGACACTCTTACCTTTAATATTACCCTTGTCCTCCTTAGCACAATATTGCTCTACCTGGCATTATACTACGAACTGCTTGCAAGGGCCGTGAAATTTTTTGAAAATTTAAGAATACGTAGACAGATATTTAAGAGATAAAGACGTAATTTTTATATTTTTGTATTAGTTATTATTGCTTCATTCTTATGAAAGGAAGATTTTTTATTTTTTTACTGGCTGCAGTAATTGCATGTTTCTCCTGCAGGAATGCATCAAACAGTTCTGAGGAATTTATCTTTCCGGTAGCTGATAGTGTACCGGCAGGAGAAGCTGAGCAGTTAAGTGCCGAGGCTATTGCCGATATTTCGAAAAACATATCCTCTCCTGTTGAAATTGCTAACCTGCTGCAGCTTCTGGAGGTTCCTTTCTCTCCTGAATATCTTGCCTCGTCAGTAGACGCTAATAAGCAGAATACAGCATTCGACAGGGCCCTGTCACTTGGAATTCTTGGTGCTGATCTCGGGTATCTTAATATGTATGAAAAAACAGGTACCTCGATCGATATTCTTTCATCTATCAGAAAACTTGCCGAGGGACTCAGGGTTGGCCAGTTTTTTGATTTTGAAACAATTAAGAGATTGTCGCTGAATAAATCAAACCTCGATTCACTGCTGTTCCTTTCCATTGATTCATATACACAGATCGATACTTATCTTCGTGATGATAACCGGGGACAACTCTCTTCGCTTATGATCATCGGCGTGTGGATTGAAGGGCAGTATCTTGCCACACAGGTGGTGAAAAGATATCCCGACCAGATGTTAAAGGACAGGATAGGTGAACAGAAGATAATATTGAATGATCTGATATTGCTGGCAACCCCATACTGTAACAGGGATTCCGAATATGGTGATCTTTGCCGGTATCTTCAGAAAGTCAAGGAAAAGTACAGAGATATAAGGATCACCTATACTCTTGGTGAACCGATAAGTGTTGAAAAGGATGGCGGACTGGTCATAGAGCAAACTGAAACCAGTGTTGTGGAAATGACTGACGAACAATTAACAGAAGTAATTGACGTTACTAAAGAAATTCGCGATAAGCTGATTTTAAATAATTAGTATTAAACTTCCCTGTGACCATTAAAAATATTGTATTTACACATGAAAAAACATTTTATCATCCTCGTCCTGTTGTTTACAACCTGCGCAATGTTATCCGGACAGGCTACAGATCCTCTTGTAAGCAGTTGTATTGCAAGTGCAGGACCAAACTCAAAATATCTTAAAGATTTCAGGGTTCAGCTCGGCAAAGCAGCTGAACCGGGTGAATTAAGATACAAAACCCAGATGTCGCTCTGGAAAAACACAAGGTACAGGTTTACAATGTGTAATTCCGATGATTCACAGGGAAAACTCATTTTGAGGATCAAGGATAACACCAATAAAGTTGTACTCTCCTCTTTTGACCAGAAGACCGGAAAAACATATCCTTACGTTGATTTTATATGTAACAAGAGCGGCATTTACCAGCTTAGTTTTGATTTTACAGATGGCCAACAGGGTTCCGGAGTGGGCGTTGTATCTATGATAAAATGACCTCTCAGAAAATATAGAATGCCTGTAACAATATAACAAGCACAAACATACCTGAGAACATAATCTCAGGTATTATTTTTTTCTTTACAAACACAAAATAATTTGCAATAATATAACTGGCAGGAATGCCTGTTATCCAGATCATTTCAACTGAAACAGAGGGCAGGATAAGGTACAGGACCAATGAAATAAACAACATCCATAAAAGCAGGTAAAATGTCTTTCGCGATTTTATTTTTTTGGAACTCATCCGCATTAGCAGAAAAGCAGTACTGATCAAAAAAATTATACCGGTCAATATCAGAACGATTATTGTTAGTCTTGAAAAGGAATATCCTGCGGTTTTGCCAAAAAGGTTATAATT
>CAZKWD010000129.1:0-6418 GCA_964556175.1 uncultured Rikenellaceae bacterium | reverse complement strand
TATTCTCCTGAAGGAGGGATGTCAATCGAAGAGGTTGCAGAAAAGACCCCCGATCTTATCTTTACTGAGGAAATAAATCCTGCCGTTGGTTTGCGTCCATTCCAGTGTCGGGATATCGCTTTTAACCTTGGTTTATCAGGTGTTGCTCACAAAAACATGATAAAATTCCTGTGTGGGATATATGATACATTTACGGGATGTGATGCACAGCTTCTTGAGATAAATCCTGTCCTGAAGACAAGTGACAACAGGATTATAGCTGTCGATTGCAAGATTGTACTTGATGATAATGCTCTCTTCAGGCATCCTGAACTTGCAGAGATGAGAGACCTGAATGAGGAGGATCCAATAGAAGTTGAGGCAGCAGATTACAAGCTTAACTTCATTAAGCTTGATGGAAATGTGGGATGCATGGTTAATGGAGCAGGCCTTGCCATGGCTACAATGGATATTATTAAATTGTCAGGAGGATCTCCTGCCAACTTCCTTGATGTGGGTGGCGGAGCCAGTGCAGAAACAGTAGAGGCAGGTTTCAGGATCATCCTTAAAGACCCTGCTGTAAAGGCTATTCTCATAAATATTTTTGGCGGAATAGTAAGATGCGACAGGGTTGCCAATGGTGTTGTCGAAGCATATAAATCGATAGGAGAAATAAAAGTTCCCGTTATTGTAAGGCTGCAGGGCACAAATGCAGAGGAAGCAAAAAAGATTATTGATGAATCAGATCTTGCAGTATTTTCTGCTATCTCATTCGGGGAGGCCGCCGAAAAGGTAAATTTCCTTCTTAAAAACAGCCGGGTATAACCTTATTATTTTTTATGTGATCCGTCGCAGTAAGGCTTATTGGCCGATTTACCACACCTGCATAAATATACCTCACAGGGGGAAGACTCCTCGTCTCGTTGGAGATCCTTAAGAATAAAATTACCGGTAATCTTAAGAGGCCCTGAATCTATAACCTCTACGATGGCCTGTGATTTGTCTTTTTTCTGCTCTTCCATTTCTTATAGTTTAGCCTGTAAAACCTGTTTTTCTGTGCTGCCCGTCACAAAATGGCTGGTTATAGCTCTTTCCGCAACGGCATAATGAAACAAGAGTATCCCTTATTTCTTTTGTATTGCCGTTGTATTTCAATGTGAAACTGCCTGTAATCATAATAGGACCATCAGTCATGATATCAACCGTGACAGGACTTTCCCTCTGTTCTGACTTATCCATTTTGTCAATGAGTTCCGGCCTGCGGAATTTAACATGATTTGTATGCTCTTTACCAACAGTTTTGTTTTTTTCATCATCATTCCACTTCCAGGTCAGGGCTTCCGTTGGACACAGATCAACAGTCTCTATGATCTTTTCAGTGGCAGCTCCCTTCATATTAACCCATGGTCTTCTTGTTGGATCAAATACCGCAAGCAGTTCCCTGTAACAATATGAAGCATGAATGCAGGCACCCGGTTTCCAATACACAGTTATTTCCTCATTGTTGTATTCCCTGTCGTTTGTGAAAGATCTTTCTATTTCCATTTGTGCCTGATGATTAATAACTTAAAATCTGTCTGCAATTTAACATTTTTTGTGAATTTTATCAGGGTTCCTTATTTTATGAATGTATAAATTTACGCCCTGTATATTTTTACAGTCATTGTTTAATTCCCGGACTTATAAACGGTATGAAATTATTAAGAAATTCCTGGCAAAACATTAAAGGAAAAACCAGCCGGCTTTTTAAAGCAATTATTATGCTTGCCCTGTTTATTCCTGTTTCCGGATCTTTGTCAGGAACCGGATTAATGTATGAAAATCCTGCAGGATCACTGTTCCCTTCTTATTTAATGACAACCGCTTTTCTGAATCTGCTTCTGACAATCCCGGGAGCTCTGGTAATTATTTGTACAGGGATTATATTCTTTACAGTAAAGCTTAAAAAGATCAACAGGGAACTGAGGAATAAAAATAAAAAAATCGAAGAGATCAACTCTGAACTTCAAAAAGCAAATAAGGAACTTGAAGATCAGAAAACCCTTATAACCAGGGAGTATCATGAGTCGGATAAGTTCTTTAGTAATCTAATACAATCGGCCGATGATGGTATCTCCTTTTATGATAAGGACTGGAACCTCAAGTTTGCAAATTCTGCATTTTATTCAGTCATTGGTTATGACAGGGAATCATATCATTCATTAGATGTCTCTTGTTTTCCGCATCCTGATGACCGGGATTACACTGAAAAAAAAATTAAGGGTCTGAAAGAAAAAGGAATATTTGTCAGTGAACTTCGTCTTAAGCATAAGGAAGGGAATTTTGTAACTCTCTCTACCCGGTCAGTGGTTGTAAAAGACGATACAGGAGAAATACTCGGTGCATTAACAATATCAAGAGATATAACAAAACTCAAACAAGCAAACGAAGATCTTATAAAAGCCAATCTTGAAGCGGAAACAAGCAACAGACTGAAATCAAGTTTCCTTGCTAATATATCACACGAAATAAGAACTCCCCTGAACAGTGTGGTGGGATTCTCTAACCTTCTTCTCAGCAATGATATTTCAAAAGGATTAAAGGTAGAATATGTTGAACACATAAATCATAATAGTGAAAAGCTGCTTCAGATAATAGGAGACATAATCGATCTTTCACGGCTTGAAAGCTCTCAGATCGAAATTTCCTACGAGGAAGCATCGGTAAATGAGATTGTTAACGAGGTAGTTGATGAGGCAAGAAATGGTATCAAGAGAAATGAAAAATCGATAACCCTGAATGTGCAAAACCAGCTTAATGAAAACAGCGACCTTATTTTTACTGACCGGATATGGCTTAAAAGAGTATTGTCTCATCTCATGGATAATGCTGTAAAATTCACTCTTGATGGATCAATTGAAATCTCCTATTTAAAAGAAAATGAGGACATTGCCTTTTCGATCAGGGATACCGGAATAGGTATAGGCAAGGAAAATCTAATACATATTTTCGAAGAATTCCGTCAGGAAATTGGAGGTTATCATCGTCCCTTTGAAGGGCTAGGCATTGGACTGACGCTTGCTAAAGAGGTAGTAGAAAGAATGGGCGGAAAGATATTTGTTGAATCAGAAAAGGGGATAGGCTCAGAATTCACGTTTTCCATTCCGTACAGGCCGGCAGGAAGTACAAAAGTCAGGGCAAAAGTACTACTGGATGAGCAGGAAGAAATCCTTTTGAACTGGAGCTCCAGAAAATGCCTTATCGTTGACGACAATAAAGATGTGCTTATTTACCTTAATCGGATACTTATTGATTCGGGAATTAAGGTAGTTAAAGCACGATCAGGCATTGAAGCACTTAAGATCATTAAAGAGGTTCCTGATCTGGATATAGTTATCCTCGATATGCAAATGCCTGAGATGAACGGAATAAAAGTGACAAAGGAAATAAGAAAAATCAGGAAAAACCTTCCGATCATTGCCCAGACAGCCTTCATCTTTGAAGATGATAAAGATATTATACTGCAGGCCGGATGCGACGCATGCCTTATTAAACCTATACGAAAAGAACATCTTATAACTATGATGTCGTCGTTTTTAAAGTCAACTTGATTTTTCTGTTTATTGGCAAACAGGACGATCATTCTCTCCTTATTTCTTATTACATTGCGTATAACTTGACAATAATGACAGGCAAGTTTGCAGATATAATATTGCCCCTGGCTGTAAGGGGAAGATTCACTTATATGATCCCGGAACACCTTTCCGAATTAATAAAACCTGGTGTTAAAGCAATGGTTCAGTTTGGCAGCAGGAAAATTTATACCGGGATAGTCTGCAGAATTCATAATGATGCTCCTCCTTACAGGAACATCAGATCAGTTATGGAAGTAGCTGATCATGTGCCGGTTGTAAATGCCAAACAACTGCAACACTGGCAATGGGTATCAGAATATTATATGTGCTCCGAAGGAGAGGTAATGAAAGCAGCAGTGCCGGGAGCATTAATTCCGGCAGGCGAGACTTCAGCCCCGCTTGTAGAAAAATACAGACCCAGGGAAGAAACATTTATTGAACTGTCAGCAAAATTCTCAGATGAAGAATTAAATGAGATACTTGACAGACTGGTAAGGTCACCAAAACAAAGTGAAGTTCTTACTGCTTATCTTCATTTAACAAGATATACTCCGGGTTCTTATGTAAAACCCCTGAGGAAATCCGTATTGCTTAAGGAGGCGGGTACATCACAGGGTATAATCAATTCTCTTGTGAAAAAGGGAATATTTTCGCTGGTTTCGCTAGAAGTGGGAAGACTGAGAGATTACGGAAACAGGAGTGAGCCATTAAGCACTTTAAGTAACAATCAGCAGGTTGCATATAATTCCATTTGTAGTATATTTAAGAGAAAGGATATTGTTTTACTCCATGGAGTTACATCAAGCGGAAAGACTGAAATTTATATTCATCTTATTGAAGAACAGTTAAAACAGGGCAGGCAGGTCCTTTATATGCTCCCCGAAATTGCACTTACCGCACAGATCATCTTACGGTTGCAAAAACACTTTGGCAGGGTGACAGGTGTTTATCATTCACGTTTTAATGACCAGGAAAGGGTTGAGATTTGGAAACGGGTCGCAGATGAAAATCCAGATACAGGGTACAGGCTGATTCTTGGTGTCAGATCATCAATTTTTTTGCCATTCAATAACCTGGGACTGGTAATTATTGACGAAGAACATGATACTTCTTACAAGCAGCATGATCCCTCACCAAGGTATCATGCACGTGATTCAGCCATAATACTGGCATCAATACACAGGGCAAAAACACTTATGGGGTCTGCTTCCCCATCCATTGAGAGTTATCATAATGCTGAAACCGGGAAGTATGGATATGCCGAATTAAAAGAAAGATACGGATCGATAAAGCTGCCTGACATTATCATTGCAAATACACGCGAAGCCTATAGGAAAAAATTGATGGTCTCACATTTTACTCCTGAACTGATGGATGCTGTCGATCAGGCTCTCGGGAGAAATGAACAGGTTATTCTTTTTCAGAACAGGAGGGGATTTTCTCCCTATATTGAGTGTCCGGAATGTGGCTGGATCCCTGTTTGCACCCAATGTGCTGTTAATCTTACATATCATAAGGGGATAAACCGGCTCGTATGCCATTACTGCGGATACAGCTCAGCAATACCGGCAAGGTGCGGAAACTGCATGTCTCCCGGACTGGCAACAAGGGGATTCGGTACTGAAAAGATAGAAGATGAAATTAAGATCATTTTTCCAGATGCCAGGGTGGCAAGGATGGATCAGGATACTACAAGAAGCAGAAATTCATTCAATAAGATCATTCAGGATCTTGAAGAACGGCGCATAGATATCCTTATTGGCACGCAGATGATATCCAAAGGCCTTGATTTTGAGAATCTTACGGTCGTTGGCATACTTAATGCCGATAATCTTCTAAACTATCCCGACTTCAGGGCTCATGAAAGAAGTTACCAGCTAATGGAACAGGTAAGCGGAAGAGCCGGACGAAGGCAGAAACAGGGAAAGGTAGTGATACAAACATCTGATCCTTCAAATAAAATCATAAGACTGGTACTGCAACATGATTATCATACTATGTTCAGAATGCAGGCAGAAGAGAGAAAAAGCTTCAATTACCCGCCCTATTGCAGACTTATAAGGATAAGCCTTAAACATAAGGATAAAACTCTCCTGAACAGGTATGCCGGAATTCTCGGCGATGATCTAAAGACTATATTCAGCAGGAGGGTGCTTGGTCCTGAATTCCCTTTGATATCAAGGGTTCAGCTATGGTATATCAAAACCATTCTTCTGAAAATCGAAAAGGAAAAACCAGCAGCAAACGCCAGACGGCTGATATATGAATCGATAGAGAGGCTTGAAAAGGAAAGGGGAGCCACATCGCTGAGGATCTCGATTGATGTGGACCCGTATTGAGAAGATAAAAGATAAAAGTAAAAAGATAAAAGTAAAAAGATATTAATTTTAAGCTTTAATACAGGTAAGAATGAAAATCGAAGTCTCCAACGGCGAAATAATAGACAAGCTTACGATTCTGCAAATCAAAATCGAACGGATAAAAGATGAGAAAAAGCTTAAGAACCTGAAAAAGGAATTTGATGAGCTTAATAAAACAGCTGCCTCAATAATGAAGCCTTCCAATCCTCTTTATAAGGCTCTGTATGAGATTAATTGCGAGTTGTGGGATATTGAGGATCATATTCGCGACCTTGAACGCAGGAAAGATTTTGGAGAAGATTTTATTGCCACCGCCCGCTCGGTATATTTCAGGAACGATAAAAGAGCTGAAATAAAACGTCAGATAAACCTCAACACCTCCTCCGGTCTGATAGAAGAAAAATCTTACGAAAAATACTGAAATGCATCTTCTTGTTATCAGGACATCTTCAATGGGTGATGTTG
>CAZKWD010000128.1:0-6430 GCA_964556175.1 uncultured Rikenellaceae bacterium | reverse complement strand
TTATAAGATACTTACTTACCAAAATTGATAGCCATGAAAAAAACACTTTATTTCATTATGGGTATTATATTAATGGCTGGCGGATGTAAATCAGGGTCAGCTCCGGAACCTGACAAGACTCTTGCAATAATTCCTGCACCTGTTTCCATACAGGGTCTTAAAGGTGATTTTGTGATTTCAGAAAAAACCAGGATCATTCTTGCTCCGGCAGATGATGAAACGAAGCTGGCAGCTGATTTCCTTGCAAATCTTGTAAGGAATTCCACAGGAATAAGCCTTTCTATCGGGGAAGGTAAAAGGCCGGCAAAAGGTTCGATATTTATGACACTTGACACTGCAATTGAGAATAATGAGGGTTATGAACTGACAGTAACTCACAAAAAGGTGATTGTCAGGGGAGGATCAGCAGCCGGACTCTTTTATGCTGTTCAGACGATGAGGCAGCTTATGCCCGCCGAAGTTGAGAGCCCATCGATTGTTGAAGGACAGGTGCTTGCTATCCCTGCATGTGAAATAAAAGATGAGCCAGAATTCGGTTACAGGGGGATGCATCTGGATGTGGGACGTCATATGTTCCCCATAGCATATATTAAAAGATATATCGACATGATCGCTCTTCATAAGATGAACAGGTTTCACTGGCATCTTACTGAAGATCAGGGATGGAGGATTGAGATAAGCAAATACCCGAACCTTACAACTACCGGAGCTTACCGCAAGGAGACGCTGGTAGGACATGGAGGCAGAAGACCCTTTGAATTTGACGGGAAACCTTATGGCGGTTTCTATACAAAAGATGAGGTAAAGGAAATAGTTGAATATGCCAGGTCAAAGTTTATTACTGTCATTCCTGAGATAGAGATGCCGGGCCATGCTATTGCAGCACTTGCCTCATATCCTGAATTAGGATGTACTGGAGGCCCATACGAAGTGCAAACAAGGTGGGGTGTCTTTGATGATGTTTTTTGTGCAGGGAAGGAGGAAACATTCAGTTTCCTTGAGGATGTGCTCACCGAGGTTATGGAACTTTTCCCATCAGAGTATATTCATATAGGAGGCGATGAATGCCCTAAGACACGCTGGGAAAAATGTCCTCTCTGTCAGAAAAGAATGAAGGAAGAAGGATTGAAAGATGAACATGAGCTGCAAAGTTATTTTATCCAGAGAATAGGAAAGTTTGTCCTTTCAAAAGGAAGAAAAATTATCGGATGGGACGAGATACTTGAGGGTGGACTGGCACCGGAAGCAACAGTGATGTCGTGGCGCGGAACAACAGGTGGAATAGAAGCAGCACGACAAAAACATGATGTAATAATGACTCCCTCTACCTATGTATATCTCGATTATTACCAGTGCGAACCTCAGGGGGAACCACTGGCAATTGGAGGTTATCTCCCGCTGGAGAAGGTATATTCGTATAATCCTATGCCGGCAGAGCTTACACCTGAGGAGCAAAAATATATTCTTGGTGTGCAGGGTAACCTGTGGTCAGAATACCTGAATACTCCCGACTATATGGAGTATATGGCTTACCCGAGAATGTTTGCCGTAGCCGAAACTGGATGGACCCCGAACCGGCTTAAGGATTTCGAGGATTTTCTTGCCCGCATTGAAGTTCTGAAAAAGAGATATGATACAATTGGTATTAACTATTTCAAGGGAGAATATCGAGATACAAGGGCAGCAAACAAACAGGAATAATATTTATCAATTTCAGCATGTATTATTTCGTATTTATCAGCTGGAACATATGTTCAGCAAGATAGCCGTCTGATATTTTGATCCAGTCTTTTTTAATTCCTGATTCAACAAATCCCTGCTTCCTGAAAAGATCCATGCTCTCACAGTTATTGGCCAGTATGTTGCAATATAGCTGGTGCAACTGCAGGGTTGTAAAACAATAATCTATCAGGCACTTTAGTGCCATTGATGCATATCCTTTTCTGCGCTCTGATTCATCAGCAATAAGAATTCCAAGTCCAGCCCTTTTATGGAAAGGATCAAAGTCAAAAATATCTATTGTCCCGATAGTCTTTTTTTCAGGAATAAGATCGATCATCAACCTTAGCTGCCCGGTTTCATATATGCTTTTATGAGAGTTCTCCATATATCTTTTCAGGGTATATTTTGAAAATGGTGTAACTGTATTGCTTATAATCCAGTAAATACTGTTGTTTTCCCACTCATAAAGCAACTCCAGATCTTCCGGCTCAAGGGATCTAAGGCTAATCTTTTCGTACTCCATTAAGTAATATTCGTTTTATTGTTGTTTGGTTATCAGCTGATTAAGTTCTCTTACAAATGCATCGCTGAATCCTGCTTCCTGAATTGATACGATAGCTTCCTGTGCCTGTGAAAGGCTTTCAAACTCACCTGTCACATACTTGTAAAAGCCATCATCTCCAAGTATCTCCCTGACACCCTCGATCTCCCTGAAAAGTTCCATGCTCACAGGTGATTTTGCAGCCATCAGCTGAATTGTATAGACTCTTTTACCCGTGGCCAGAGTTACAACCGGTTCTGATTTTGTAAGAGCTCTTGACTTATCGTTAAGATCATATTGATTTATAATGTAGGCTTCTGTGAATCCCTTTTCCTTCACATAGCCCATATAATTAATTGCATCCGGTCTGTTGTAGAACAGGCCAATGGAATATATTGACACTGAATCTGTTTCCATCGGTCTCAGGAATAGCATTCCGCTCATATCCAGGTCACTGAAATATTCTTTAGGCAGCCTGTCCTTTGTCTCTTTAAGAACAATACTGTATTTAACAGATGAGGGCAGGCGAAGATGTTCAGGAGTATAAGTCTCCTGTCTTAATACTATGCCTGTTTGCGAATCCACTATTCCAAAGGTGACTCTTCTGTTATATTTTCTGCCTTCGGGATTATCTGAACCGTCAGGGTTGGTATTTACGGTAGCGAAAGCTGATTCGCCAAAGGCTTTCTTGATAAACCGGGAGGAAGGATTTATCGATGAAACCATATGATCGATAACAGCCTGAGCTCTATTATCTGCCAGTTTAAGATTATATTCCGGACTTCCTTTAGAGTCGGTATAGCCTGCAACCTCTACCTTAAGGTCCGGATGAGTTATCAGGACCGGTTTAATCTCCTCTATAGCTCTATGTGCCTGTTCATTCAGTTCATAACTGTCGAAATCAAACAGTATGGTCTTCATTGTCATAAAATCACCCTGAGCAACTTCAGCTGGAATAAGTTTACTATTGACTGCCATGTAGCGGCTCAGGAAATACAGGGGAAGATGAATATTTACGGTATCAGTTTTGTAGCCTGGATAGCTTGCCAGCAGATTATAATCACCCGGTTTTATTTCAAACCTGAATTTGCCTTCTTCGTTAACTATTATGTTATCCAGCAGTGTCCCTTTGTTGGCATCAATCAGTTTTAAAGCAGCCTTATCCGGTTCAAGAGTATTTGAATCGGATAAAGTGACGATTCCTTCAGTAGTTGTAATTTCATCTGCCGGATCAACTGCAACCACTGCATATATATTCCTTGAGCTGTTTTTTTCATCATAAAGGCTGGTTATAAATCCGGGGGCATTATTATTAAGGATGAAAAAAGTATTTGGTAAGGTTGTATTAAATGCAAAAGGCATTCCGACAGGATTGGTCCATCCACCATTTCTTGATATTGATCTGAAAACATCATATCCACCCATGCTTATATGTCCTGAAGAACTGAAAATAAGAGCACGTGAGTCGGGGTCAAAAAAAGGAGTATCCTCATTGAACGAGGTGTTAATAATATTGCCACAGTTAAACGGATCATCCCATGTACCATCTTTATTTTCAGAAACCCATATATCAAGGTCTCCCAAGCCGCCAGGTCTGTTACTGGAGATATAAAGTGTATTCCCGTCAGGTGTAATAAACCCATGTGATTCCCAGTAGATTGTGTTTATCTTTTTACCGACACTTTTGATTTTTGACCATGTGTCCCCATCTCTCTGGCTGTAATAGAGATTACCGTCACCGCCGTCATCCATATTAAGGATAAGAAGTTTGCCGTCACCTGTTATCGAATTTGAATAAAACCTTGTATATCCTCCCAGCTGTTTAGTTATCTCAACCGGGGCGCTCCAGGTATCATTCCTGTATGAGCACATTATCCTGGTATGGTCTTTAATTTTCTGTGTGAATATAAATACGGAGTCATTCTTTGAAAGGACAGGATTGCATGCTCCGGGATAATCATCCAGCCATGGTTCAAACAGCCTGGAAATAATAGTCAGCGGTTTCTTTTTCATTTCGAGGGCATACCTGCAGTCCCTTATCTGATTATCAATGTAATCTTCCCTGAAAATATCTTTCTTACTATAATTTTCCTTTACATCATTGAATGCTGAGATTGCTTTTTCCAGACTATCGTTCCTATGGTAAGCAATGGCAAGATACAGATACGTATCAAGTGGCGCTTGTTCTCCATATTCTACATAATCGCGGTCTCTTTCTATCACGTTTGATGAAGCAGATTTAAGAAGCCTGAGGGCCTCATGGTATCTGCCATCAATATTCAGACAACATATTCCCAGTTTTGCTGCAAAGTTGGCATTATCAGGATAGGCCTTATTCAGAGTTTCATATATCTCTGCAGCCTTATCATAATTCTCATCATAATAGAAAAAAATATCAGCATTCTGTACGGTTCTGATAAGATCTTTTCTGTTAAGTTCCTGAGAGATGAGAGTGTTAAAAGAACTGGTTAGGAGAACAATTAATAAAACACCTGGTAAAAGACGATTCATTGTTTCAATACTTTTTTGATGAAGATTTGTTCGGGGTATCCCTTTCTTATAAGCTCCAGTCTCCAGACATCCGCCTCTTCCCGGGTATCAAAGCGTCCTGTAGTATACCTGTAGAACCTGTCGTTCTCGTTATACAATACCTTCATATCGGGAATGTGTGTGAAATAGCTGACATCTATCGGATTATACAAAGCCATTACCTGAACGGTATAATAAAGAATATCAGAATCTTCACTGTCAGTATCTCCTACATCTTTTACATTCATGTTTGTTATCAGGATGCTTGAATCAATTTTATCAACAACAGGTATATCGGCAAGATTAATTTTATCATATGTAACAGGTTCCGCAAGCAAAGTGTCTCTTGTTAGTGTGATGTCCAGAGTGAGAGTTAATTCCGGATTGTTAAGGTTTATTGCCGTATCAATAGCGAAAAGAAATTCTTCATCACCTGAATAGACAACATTGAATACTCCTTGTGCAATATTTATGTCGTACGATCCGGATGACATGTCTGGTTTCCCCCGGTAAATAGTATCCCCTGATATTTTATTGAGAATGTTAATATTATAATCCTTGATGACAGCCAGGGCTGTATCGTTATGCATAAATTTCCCTGTTAATTCATACACATTGTCAACATCAGGAGTTTCAAATTCCATGTAAAAAATCTCTTTCTTTTTGTAGTTAGTCTTCATTGAATAATATGCATTCATGCCATTTTTGAAGGGCAGGAAAAACTTATCATCATCCGTTGTATTCACAGGGAATCCGAGGTTTTCAGGTGGTTCAAATTTCCCGTTGGTATATCGGCATTTGAAATTATCATATCCTCCCATTGAATTATGTCCTTCCGAACAAAAATAAAAGTATGAATTTCCCTCGACCATGAAAGGATTATCCTCATTGTACATAGTGTTGACTATTGCTCCCAGGTTTACTGCTTCTCCCCAGTCACCTGATTCATCTCTTTCTGAAACATAAATATCAAGTCCGCCCTCTCCACCTTCCCTGTTACTTGTAAAATACAGTTTTGTGCCATCAGCGGAAACCGAAGCGTGAGATTCATAGTACTTTGTGTTGATATTTCTATTCAATTTTTCTATTGGTGTCCACCTGTCTTCAACATATTTTGAACTATATATATTTCCATCAAAGTTGTCATTTTTATAAAGGAAAAGTTCTGTTCCGTCCTTATTGAGTGAGCATGATGAGCAATCATCACCGGCATTGAGCTCCATGGTTATTTCTACAGGAAACTGCCATTTACCTCTTATTTTTTTTGAAAAAAGGATTACATTCACAAGGCCTCTCTGTTCAGTGTACACTATCGTATTACCATCAAAGCTGACTGCCGGATTTACATTCATCGATCCCAGACTGAAATCTGGTCCCAATATCTCTTTGCTTATTGTTACGGGATTTTTTTTGTATTCCATTGCAATCTTGCATGCCTGTATCTGTTGATCTACGAAATCAAGATTTTCCATCCCGCCTTTTTCTTCAGTCTCTCTTGCAAGGCTCCTGAAGGTTTCAAGAGTTCTTAGTCCTTTATCCAGTTCATTGTTGATCATATAGGCTTTTGCCAGGAAAAAATATGAATCAAGGGGAGCTCTCTGTTCATTAAAGGATTCTATCTTTGCATCATAACTGGAA
>CAZKWD010000127.1:6144-6433 GCA_964556175.1 uncultured Rikenellaceae bacterium | reverse complement strand
AGGATCCTAATCAGGAGGCTCCGAAGATTTCAGCGAGCCGTACTCAGAATATCATTCTTGGTCCGGATAACAAAATCTACACATACCCTGGAACTGTAAAACCGGAGAATTTTAATAATCTGCCGCCGCTTAGGGAAACTGATTTCAGCGATTCAGGTATACGCCAGATTCTTCTGGGGTGGAACAGAACATTGTTCAAAAAGATTGATGATTTCAATCAGCAGGTCATTTCAGGGAAAATTGTTATTTCCCAGGATTCTGTCCGAGGTGCAATAAGCCAATTAAAAAA
>CAZKWD010000127.1:0-6134 GCA_964556175.1 uncultured Rikenellaceae bacterium | reverse complement strand
CAGGTAAGTTCCAGTTATGGTTGTGGGGTAAACCGAAAAAAGTTGATGATACAGGTCCTATTGTGCTTATAAAAGCATATAAGGAAGCTAATTATGGAAATTTCGTGGATATCCTCGATGAGATGAATATCTGCGGGATTGCTATTTTTATGTTTGTTGATATCACATGGTATGAAGAAGATATGGTGGAGGCTGCCGTGGGCGTTGCTTCCACTGCAACAGCTTCATCAAATTAACCTGTAAACCTTAAATAAAATGGCAAAAGAAAAGATAGATGTTCCTGCCTTCGATGATATAGTTTTTGAGATCAGGAACAAGGAGTACGGAGCTTACAGATTACGTAAGAAATACAGTCGCAATATGCTTATCGCAACCCTGATCGGTGTCATTATTATAGCAACCGCAATAATCACGCCTTTCCTGAATGCAAAAGCTCTTGAAAGCAAAACGAAGAGGGAGGAAAGACAGGTGGAAATTAAAATGGAAAACCTGGATCAACCTACAGATGTGGTTGCTCCTCCCCCTCCACCTCCGCCTCCGGCACAGGAAACAGTCCAGCAGGCAAAATATGTACCACCAGTGGTTGTTGACTCTATCAAGCCCGAGGAAACCGTACAGCTCATGACCGCTGACGATGCCCAGATTGAAGTTCAGAACGAAGAGGTTGTTGAATATGTAGAACCCATTAAGGAAGAAATACAGGAAGAAGAAGCTGAACCGGAACCTTTCGTGGTTGTTGAAGAGATGCCAATGTTTCCGGGTGGTGAATCTGCTCTTCTGGCCTATATTATGGAGCATACCAACTACCCTGAAGTTGCCAAGGAGAATAATATCCAGGGCAGGGTCATCGTGAGATTTTGTGTTACCTCCAAAGGTGGTGTAAACCAGGTAAGCGTGCTTAAAGGCGTTGATCCTGAACTTGATGCGGAAGCAATACGTGTTGTATCAGCACTTCCTGCATTTAAGCCGGGGAAACAAGGTGGCAAACCGGTACCGGTATGGTATATGGTACCTATTACCTTTACTCTTAAATAAAATCGATTTGTGATTATATAAAAGGGGCCCTGTTATAGAGCCCCTTTTTTATTATGCCCCCCTTTTACCCCCTTCAGGGGGTGGTCCCGCGTTAGCGGGGCCGGGGGTCATTTCCCCTTCATGGGGTGGCCTCGCTTTAGCGGGGCCGGGGGTCTTTAAGATGCCAATTCTTTCTCAAGTAACTTCACAAACTCATCAATATCCTCCTCCGTAGTGTCCCAGCTTGTCATTAACCGGTATTCCGGGGTTTTCTCATCCCAGGGATAAAAGAAATACTCCTGCCTTACTTTCTCCGCCGTCGCAGCCGGAATAATAACAAAAACACCATTCGATTCAACTTTCTGGGTAATCTTTACCTTGCTGATTCCTTCCAGCTTTTGTGCAAGCAAAAGGGCCATTGAGTTTGAATGAGAAGCACATTTCTTCCAAAGATCATTTCTGAACCAGGCAATAAATTGTGCTGAAATAAATCTCATTTTTGATGCAAGCTGCATTCCCTGTTTTCTTATATATTTAAAATCATCCGATAGTCCGGGAGTCAGGAAACAAACAGCCTCTCCTATCATCATACCATTTTTTGTTCCCCCGAATGACAAAATATCGACTCCGGCACCTGTAGTAAAGTCGCGGAAGGGTCTGTCTAGTGAAACAGCAGCATTTGCTATCCTGGCTCCATCCATATGAAGCAGCATACCCCCGGAATGAGCAAAATCAGCTATTCTTTTGATTTCCTGTATGCTATATACAGTACCCAGTTCGGTCGACTGTGTAATGGATATCACCCTGGGCTGTGAATGATGCTCAAAGTCAAGTCCATGCATATGTTTCTCAACCATTTCAACGGAGATCTTTCCATCAGGCGTATCAACAGTCAATACTTTACATCCCGTGAATTTTTCCGGAGCACCACACTCATCCTGCTCCAGGTGAGCAGTAAATGCAGTTATTATTGAATTCCATGATTTTACTACTCCGCTAATACTCAATACATTAGCTGCAGTACCTGTAAATACAAAGAAGATCTCTGCATCTCTCCCAAGATGTTCCTTAAACAGCTGTTTTGCCTGTTCGGTATATATATCCGATCCATAACCAATCACATGGCCGTTGTTTACCTTCTCAATTTCCTTCAGGATATCGGGATGGACACCGGCATTATTATCACTTGCAAAACCTCTTTTCATTATATCTTTCCCCTGTCAGCCTTACTCCTGCTATTTAATAATATTACTCATATATTCCCTGGCAAGCCTTACCTGCTCATGAACATACTCAAGCCCTGCACGGGTATGATCTTCATTTAAAACAGGATGACACAGTTCAAAAGTAAAGTAACCGTTATATCCTATCTCATTCATCAGACCTATATAATGCTCATAATCAGGAATTTTACTCTTGGCATAGTAATCAAGTACTACCGGTTTTATAGTACCGCTGGCATCACGGTAGTATTCACCTCCAAAATGTGAATGGACTTGAAGGTTTCCGACTGTCCGGACAGCATTTGCAACATATTCCTGGTCGAGATTTTCAAATATAGGCAGGTCAAGGCATATCTTAAGCCATGGTGAGTTTACCTCCCTGACCAGATCATATGTATCCTTCCATCCTCGTATCAGTGGTGCATGGTTCTGGAGTGTCATCACAATACCATACTCTTCTCCCATCTTTGCAGCCTCCCTTAGACAATCTTTGACGAAATTATAACGGTCAAGACGGGTAGCAAAGGGGTATTGTCTCTGGAAAGTATAGAATTCTGAGCCTCTGGTAAGGTCATAGGTTCCAACTCCTTCATGTATCGGCACTCCTGGCCAGGCTGCAAACAATCTTACAAACTTTGCACCGAGATCCTTTGCCAGTCTGGCTGTTTCACGTACCATTAGAAGCTGGCATGCCCTGTGTTCCGGAATAGGACTTGAGAAATCATTGTTAGCTGCAACACATGGTATTTCAAGACTATATTTAGCAAGCGTATTACGCATGGTATCTCTTTTCATATTGTCAATATCAAGCGGACAGCCCATAGGACGTTTATTATCAAGTTCGACGCCATCAAATCCTGTCTCTTTTGCCTGTTTACATAATTCGTCAAAAGGGAGGGCTTTGCCCTCATACCAAATACCGCCATAGGTAATTGAATAGAGACCGAGTTTAATATTTCCGGCCTTACCGGGCTTCATTCCCGAAGCCTTAGGGAGATCTCCGGCAGCTGGTTTAACTCCTCCTAGCATTGCTGCTCCGGCTGCTGCACCAGATGTTTCAATAAATTTCCTGCGGTTCATAGGTTAATGATTTAATTCATTCTTTTTCCTATCTTATTTTTGATCCTTTAACGGCAAAGAATGTAATATATGCGTAATAGACAAAGAGGCAGCATATTGCAACAATAAGACCAACACTTTTTTGAATGCCGCCCATCATTATTGGCAACAATGCAGCCCCAATTACAGAAGTCGAAATGACCCCGGAACCAACTTTGCTATGCGGGCCAAGATCTACCAGAGCCAGATTATAGATACACGGCCACATTATCGAATGCATGAGTCCGGTTCCAAGGAACAGGATCAGTGCAATCCAGCTTAATCCCATACTGCCCAGCACCAGTGACAATAATAACATTACAGCTCCGACAATTGCATTAAAGCTGAGTATCTTAGTTGCCGTAAACTTCCGTAGTATAAATATACCGGCAATACGTCCCACCATTAGACCGGCCCAGTAGTAAGCCAGCAATCGTGTCCGCATTTCCCCATCGAAATTGAATTCCAGTTTTCCTGAATAATCGGCAAAGAAGCTTGGTATTCCTATTTCTATGCCCATATAGAAGAAAATAGCGAGTGATCCGAGCCACAAGTGCGGGTATTTATAAGCACTCGATTTTATTTTTTTGGCAACCCCTTCCCCTACTTCCTCTTCTTCTTTAATCTCAGGGAGCTTAAGGAAAAACATTACAATCACGATGACAAGAGTGACAATTCCTATTCCTGCAAACGGAACCTGTACAGCTTTAGGGTCAGAAGCACTGCCGATGGCAGATGAAATAATCAGCGATGAAACGAAGATAGGTGCAATTACCGTGGCCACGGAATTAAGGGCATTTGTAAGAGTCAACCTGCTGGCTGCCGTTTCAGGTGTACCCAGTGCATTCACATAAGGATTGGCAGCAACCTGGAGCATTACAACTCCAAAAGCAAAGACTGAAACAGCGCTCAGGAAGCCGTAATAACCAACAGCCACACCGGGTATACACAGGAAGAAACCGATACTCACAAGTGCAACTCCAGTCACCACACCGTACTTATAGCCTATCCGGTTTAACAGATAACCAACCGGTATTGACAAAATATAGGCTCCATAAAAGAATGTGTTTGGAAGTTGTTTTTCAACCTCGTTTAGTCTGAAAGCATCTTTCAGGTAATCGATCAGCGAGTTGTTCATTGTGGTGATAAAGCCTAACAGGAAAAACAGTGAGGCCATCACTATCAATGGAAACAGGTACTTTGCATTTTTGCTTTGCATATTTGTTAATTTTATGTTTAAGAATATGATTTAGTATGTCGTTTTATAATTCCACTCTCCCTGCCCCCTGATTTCTTATAAACAGCTTGTGACAGGCTCCTTTTCCGTAGAAATGTTCAAGTGTTTCGATATATCTGTCGAGAAGATTTTGTGGCACAAAGGCCTGAATGGTACCGGCAAAGCCACCGCCATGTACACGCCATGCTCCTTCTCCTTTAAGTACCAGATCACTCAGGGCCAGAGCAAGCGATACTCCCTGCTCCCTGACATTGCTCGCAGGGAAAATGTTCTGGTTATACATATAGGAGCTAAAGCCCGAATCGATTACCATCCCTAAAAAAGCCTTAAAATCATTTCTTTCCAGGGCTGCCACCTGGTCTACAACGCGCTGATTATCACCCTGGAAATGAATGGCACGCAGGATTGCACGGTCTCCAACCTTTTCGCGTATCCCGGGGGCGATTTCAAGGATCTGTTCAAGTGTTACCTCCCTCAGGACTTTAGCCCCCAGCTCGGCAGCAACAGCTTTCATATCGGCAGGTAGTGAAGCATATTCATCATTAAGGTCGGCATGACTGCCGCCTGTATTTGTGATAACCAGTGAAAAACCTGTTGCAACAAAATCGAAATTCACTTTTTTTACAATGGGATTTAAGGGATCAGCAAAATCAATTGTAATCAGGCCTCCCATGGCACAGGCAGTTTGGTCCATTAATCCGCAGGGTTTGCCAAAATAATTATTCTCAGAATACTGTCCGATGATAGCATTTTTAATGGGATCTACTTTCCCATTATTGAAAAGATTGCTAAGGATAGCTCCAATCAACACTTCAAATGAAGCCGAGGAGCTTAATCCGGAACCCTTAGGTACACCGCCGTCAATACATGCATCAAAACCGCCGATAGCAAAGCCCTGTTCCTTAAAACGTGAACAGATACCCCTTACCAGTGCTGCGGAAGTATACTTTTCGTTTATATCGGGTTCCAGAGAGGATAAATCAACCTCAAAACCAGGATATCCTTCTGACAGAATGCGGATAACATTAGTATCGTTCCGGGCCGTAACAGACACTATGTCCAGGTTTACTGCCCCGGCAAGCACACGACCCCAATTGTGATCAGTATGATTCCCTCCGATTTCAGTACGGCCCGGAGAAGTGAAAAATTCAACATCTGACGTGCCGAATGCAGATTTAAACTGATTTAAAAGATTACTATATCTTTCTGCATTACGTTTTAACTCAGCCGGATCATTTCCGTACAATTCGCGGAAAGCTTTGTTATCACCATTATTGATCTTCATGATAAGATTTTCTGCTGTTGCCATAGATATATGATTTGAATATTTCGAACTAATGTAAAAATAATAATTGTCAGGTAATAAAGTACAGAGGCCGTCTCAAAATATTGAAACGGCCTCTGATTTTTTCGGTTAAATATGATATTATTTATGTTTACTGCCCACCAATGCGTAAAATACAATATAAAGATAACAAATGATAGGGAGAATAAATGAATATCTTACACCCATTCCGTCAGCAATAAGACCCATAAGCACAGGTATTACTGCTCCACCGACA
>CAZKWD010000126.1:0-6586 GCA_964556175.1 uncultured Rikenellaceae bacterium | reverse complement strand
TTAACAGTTTCTTCTTCTGGCTTTGCGTACTCCATCGCTGCCAGTCTCTTGTAGGAGTTATATCTCCATTTTGAGTTTTCCTCCGCGGCTTTGAAGAGCACTTCAGCTTCACCGGGGAATGATTTGACAAGCGAAGTGTAACGTACTTCCGAATGCAGGAAATCCTGGAATTTGCTCCAGTCAGGTTCTTTGGAATCGAGAGTGAAGGGGTTTTTACCTTCTTTTTCCAGTAAAGGATTGTATCTGTAGAGGTGCCAGTAACCTGACTCCACTGCTGTTTTCTCCTGAGCCTGTGTTTTTCCCATCCCGGCTCTTAAACCATGGTTAATACATGGTGCATAAGCTATTATAAGTGAAGGGCCAGGGTAAGCTTCAGCCTCTTTTATTGCCTTGAGATACTGTGAATTGCTGGCACCCATCGCCACCTGTGCAACATAAACATAGCCATAGGTCATGGCCATCTGGCCGAGATCTTTCTTACGGATCTTTTTACCTGATGCTGCAAATTTTGCCACCGCACCTGCCGGTGTTGATTTGGATGCCTGTCCACCGGTATTTGAATATACTTCCGTATCAAGTACGAGAATATTTACATCTTCCCCGGTAGCTACCACATGGTCGAGGCCGCCATAACCGATATCATATGCCCAGCCGTCGCCACCGAATATCCAGTGTGATTTTTTAACAAGATATTGCTTAAGGCTGAGTATCTCTTTTACTACTTCCGATTTGTCTTTTTCACAGGCTTCAATAACCTTCGCTGATGCTGTCTTTGATGATTCAGCGTTATGCATCCCTTCCAGCCACTCATCAAATGCAGCTTTGGTTTCGGCATTTACCGAACTACCTGCCTCCTTCATCCTGAGGGCAATCCTTTCCCTTAACTTATTGGAACCCAATGCCATGCCAAGACCATATTCGGCATTGTCTTCAAACAAAGAGTTTGCCCAGGCCACTCCGTGTCCATGCTTGTTAGCAGTATAGGGAGTGGAGGGAGCAGATCCGCCGTATATTGAGGAGCATCCTGTAGCATTTGCTACTGTCATCCTGTCGCCGAAAAGCTGTGTAATAGCTTTTATATATGGTGTCTCGCCGCAACCTGCACAGGCTCCCGAGAATTCAAACAGAGGTTGTGCAAACTGGCTGTTCTTTACATTCACGAATTTATCAACCACGGTATCTTTATAACCTACTTTCTCATGCATATATGTCCAGCGTTCAGCTTCAGCAAGCTGTGTTTCAAACGGCTTCATTATCAGGGCTTTGTTCTTTGAAGGACATACATCGGCACAATTACTGCAGCCGGTGCAGTCATAAACACTTAACTGGATCCTGAACCTGTATTGTTTAAGGACGCCGGGAATACCCTGGATTGTCGTTGTACCCTCGGGAGCATTGGCAGCCTCTTCCTCGGTAAGAAGGAAGGGCCTTATTGCTGCGTGAGGACAAACATATGAGCACTGGTTACACTGGATACAATTATCCGGCTGCCATTCGGGAACATTTACGGCTACACCGCGTTTTTCGTAAGCCGTTGTTCCGGCCGGGAAAGTACCATCTTCCCTGCCTGCAAAAGCACTTACAGGGAGATCATCCCCTTTAAGGTGATTTATTGGTTCAGCAACATTACGGACAAAATCAGGAATGTTGCGGGTATCCTTTTCTTTTTCAACTTTTATATCAGCCCATTCAGCCGGAATTTCAACCTTTTCAACTTTGCAGCCTTTATCAACAGCCGCAAAGTTCATTTTAACAACATCCTCACCTTTTCTTCCATAAGTTTTTTGAATGGCTTTCTTCATCTCTTTTTCAGCCTGTCCGTAAGGAATTACATCTGCAAGCTTGAAGAAGGCAGCCTGCATTATGGTGTTGGTTCTTGTCCCAAGGCCTATTTCTTCGGCAATTATTGTAGCATTGATGATATAGAAGTCAATATTGTTCGCTGCCAGGTATTTCTTCATATGGTCAGGAAGTCTGTTCTTTGTCTCTTCAGCATCCCATATGGAGTTAAGAAGGAATGTTCCACCTTTTTTCAAACCTTTCAGCATGTCATATTTATCGAGATAGGAGGAAACATGGCATGCTACAAAATCAGGAGTATTAACAAGATAAGGCGAACGGATTGGATTATCACCGAAACGCAGATGTGAGGTTGTTATACCGCCCGATTTCTTTGAGTCATAGGCAAAATATGCCTGGCAGTATTTATCAGTTGTGTCGCCAATGATCTTGATAGAGTTTTTGTTCGCGCCAACTGTACCATCTGATCCCAGTCCGTAGAATTTTGCAGAATATGTTCCCTTTGGTGAGACATTTATTTCAGGGAGTAATGGTAATGAGGTAAAGGTAACATCATCAACGATACTAACAGTAAACTGATTCTTAGGCTCATCAAGCTTCATGTTCTCAACTACTGAGAGCATATGCCCGGGAGTGGTGTCTTTTGAACTCAGACCATACCGACCTCCAATGATCAAAGGTTTTTCTGTCCTGTCGTAGAACATTTCTTTAATATCGAGATACAGCGGTTCTCCCAGTGAGCCGGGCTCCTTGGTTCTGTCCAGTACAGAGATCTTTTTTACTGATTTCGGTAATACATTGAAGAAATATTTTGGAGAGAAGGGGCGATACAGATGGACACTTATCAGTCCCACTTTTTCTCCTTTTTCGCTCAGATAATCAATGACCTCTTTGATTGTATCAGTCACTGATCCCATTGCGACTATTATATTTTCAGCATCATCCGGACCATAATATGTAAATGGCTTGTATTTCCTGCCTGTCAGCTTTGATATCTCAGCCATATACGAATTGACGATGTCGGGTATCGGTTCATAGAATTTATTGATTGATTCTTTTGCCTGGAAGAATATATCAGGATTCTGTGCCGTACCTCTTGTAACAGGATGTTCCGGATTAAGGGCATTGTCGCGGAATTTTTGAATAGATTCCCAGTCGACAAGTTTTTTCATATCCTCCATTTGCATTACTTCTATTTTCTGGACTTCAGCTGAAGAACGGAATCCATCGAAGAAATGAAGAAACGGGATCCTTGATTTTATTGCTGCGAGGTGGGCGATACCAGCCAGGTCCATTATCTCCTGTACACTGCCGCTTGCCAGTAGGGCAAAACCTGTCTGACGGGTTGCATAGATATCGCCATGATCGCCAAAAATAGACAATGCATGTGCAGCTATACTGCGTGCACTTACATGGAAAACACCCGGAAGAAGCTCAGCAGCAATTTTATACATATTCGGGATCATCAGCAGTAATCCCTGCGAGGCGGTAAAAGTTGAGCAAAGCGCCCCAGCCTGCAAAGCACCGTGAAGAGCACCAGATGCACCGCCTTCTGATTGCATCTCGACGACTTTTACCGTTTCGCCGAAGATATTTTTCAGTCCATTAGCTGACCATTCATCAATAAATTCTGCCATTGTAGATGATGGTGTAATAGGATATATTGCAGCAACTTCGCTGAACATGTATGCTACGTGAGATGCTGCCTGATTGCCATCACATGTAATAAATTTCTTTGTACTCATATTGACTATGAAATATTTTGGATTTATTGTTATTTTATTAACAGAGTGTAAATTTACAAAAAATCATTATTGGTTATCCGCCATTCATTGAAATCAGGAACTCTTCATTCGATTTGGCCTGCATAAGCCTGTCACGGAGAAATTCCATTGCTTCGATTGAGTTCATATCAGCGAGATAATTTCTCAAAACCCATATCTTCTGCATTATGCTCTTATTCAGGAGAAGATCCTCACGTCGAGTACTTGAGGCAGGTATGTCGATCGACGGGAATATTCTTCTGTTGGAGAGCTTACGGTCGAGCTGGAGCTCCATATTACCTGTCCCCTTGAATTCTTCGAAAATCACATCGTCCATTTTTGATCCGGTATCGGTAAGTGCCGTAGAGAGGATTGTAAGGGAACCGCCGTCTTCTATATTGCGGGCTGCACCAAAGAATCTCTTTGGCTTATGCAGAGCATTTGAATCAACACCTCCCGACAACACTTTACCTGAAGCAGGAGCCGTAGTGTTAAAGGCTCTGGCAAGCCTGGTTATTGAGTCGAGGAGAATAACAACATCATGGCCGCATTCTACAAGCCTTTTTGCCTTTTCAAGGACAATATTTGCAACCCTGCAATGACGTTCAGCCGGTTCATCAAATGTTGAGGCAATAACTTCAGCTTTAACATTGCGTGCCATATCTGTTACCTCTTCGGGCCTTTCATCGATGAGAAGTATCATCAGGTAAGCCTCAGGATGATATCTTGCTATGGCATTTGCTATTTCCTGGAGTAAAATGGTTTTACCTGTTTTTGGCTGTGCAACAATAAGACCCCGTTGTCCTTTACCTATAGGAGTGAACATATCGATAACCCTTACCGATAATGTTCCTTCACCTGGAGTGCATAGGGTGAACTTCTCATTGGGGAAAAGAGGCGTAAGGAAATCAAAGGGAACCCTGTCCCGGATGAAATCGGGACTTCTTCCGTTAATCTCATCCACCTTTATCAGGGGAAAGTATTTTTCACCCTCTTTCGGGGGACGGATTGTACCTTTTATTGTATCGCCGGTTTTAAGCCCGAACAGCTTGATCTGTGATTGTGATACATATATATCGTCGGGCGAATTAAGGTAGTTGTAGTCGGCTGATCTTAAAAACCCATAACCGTCGGGCATTATCTCAAGTACTCCGATGTTATAAATTATACCTTCAAAATCATAAGGTTTTTCTTTCTTTTCCTCCTTGCTGGAGATCTCTTCAGAAGCAGCTCCGTTTACCTTGTGTTCAGAAGTTTCTTTTTTCTGCTGCATATTGTCAGATGGTTTCTCCTCACTATGAGGAGTTTTTTCATCCTTTTTGTCTGGTGCATTATCCCTATTAGTCTCAATGGCGGGACTGATCTTCTCTGCAGTCTCTTTTTCTACGGGAATGTCATTCAGAACTAAGGGTTCATTCTTTTTATCTTCAGGTTTCTGATTATTTGTCCAGACCGGTCCTTTTCTGGCTTCTATTTCCGGTTCTTTGTTTTTTGGGGTATCAGTTTTTTCATCTTTTGTTTCTGATCCTTCAGATACCTTGTATTGTGGTTCGGATGATCTTTTAAGGTCGTCAGGTGAGACAGACATAACCGATTCAGGTGAACGGTTAAAAGAAGGTTTATTTGTTCTCGGTCTTTTACTCCTTCTGTAACCCTGATCATGATCACGTTTTGGATTCCGGGGAGGTCTACCCTCCCTGTTTTCTGATTTTCTGGCACTTTTTTGCTCAGTGGCTTCAATTGCCTGCTGGTCAAGAATTTTATATACCAGATCCTGTTTCTTTAAAGATTCAGCTCTTTTAATTTTAAGTTCTTTTGCAATTTCCCTTAGTTCAGGTAGCAATTTCTTACTTAACTCAAGAATGTCGTACATATGTTAATGATAATAATAGAATTTAAGGATCTTAAATGGTTTTATGGAAACCCGGATTAAGGTTTTAATATGAGTCTGGGATGAAATGACACAAATCTTAAAAACCTGGGCAATATTATATAAAAATGATCAAATATTTCCTGTCTAATGTAAATAAAATGTAACGGTATAAAATCAAATTAAATAATAACTTGATAATAAGGATGAAAAATAACGGTGCAATATACTAATAATCCCTGATCTTTCAAAAAAAATAAGGATATAATGTCGGAGTAGTGCAATTTTTTATTAAAATTGCAGCTCTTGTCCGGATTTTGTTTGAATATCTAAATCAGGCCTGTACATGCGTCAGTTAAAGATTACAAAACAGGTTACAAACCGTGACACCCCTTCTCTTGACAAATATCTTCAGGAGATAGGTAAAGTGGATCTTATTTCACCTGAGGATGAAGTTACACTTGCCAGAAGAATAAAATCCGATGATCCTGAGGCACTTAAGATGCTCGTAAAGGCAAATCTCCGCTTTGTTGTATCCGTGGCAAAACAGTATCAGAACCAGGGAATGAGCCTGCCTGACCTGATCAATGAAGGCAATCTTGGTCTTATGAAAGCAGCTCAGCGTTTTGATGAGACAAGGGGATTTAAATTCATATCTTATGCTGTATGGTGGATCCGCCAGGCTATTCTGCAGGCACTGGCAGAACAGGCACGGATTGTACGTTTACCGGTAAATAAGATCGGATCGATAAACCGTATAAACAAAGCCTTTGCACGACTTGAGCAGGAATATGAACGGGAGCCCTCTTCACAGGAGATAGCAGATATGCTTGAAATGATACCTGAGGATGTGAAGGAATCACTTAAAACAAACGGCCGCACTGTAAGTATGGATGCTCCCCTGAGCTCCGAAGAGGATAATACCATGTACGACATACTTCAGAGTGATGACACACCCAGCCCTGATAAAAGCCTTATAAACGAATCACTTGCCTATGAAATAGAGAGAGCCCTCAGCACACTTTCACACCGCGAGGCAAAAGTGTTGAAACTATATTTCGGTCTGGGTATGAAGCATCCTTTTACTCTTGAAGAGATTGGAGAGGAGCTCAGCCTGACACGTGAACGGGTTCGCCAGATAAAAGAAAAGGCA
>CAZKWD010000125.1:3797-6588 GCA_964556175.1 uncultured Rikenellaceae bacterium | reverse complement strand
TTTCGACATTATTGGTCATTGCGATCTGATAAGGATATTCGGACATACACCCTCTGTAAATCCTGAACCGCTTTACAGGAAACTGGCCAGAACCATGAAAAAGCATGATGTTGTTTTAGAGCTTAATACAAATGGAAGGAATAAAGCTCTTGGTGATTTCTACCCCGATCGTCGTTTTCTGAGTGTTTTCAGGGAAGAAAATGTTTCAGTATGCGTGAATTCTGATGCCCATATGCCCTCCCGTGTCGGCCAGTATTTCGAAGAGGCGTACACCCTGCTCAGGGAGGCCGGTTTTAGAGAGATGGTTCTCTTTGAAGAAAGGAAAAGAAAAATGAAGCCATTATGGTCAAAGAATCCATTATCAAATAATTGTTGAGATTCCTCGCTAACCACCTTCTCCGCCATCCGGCGGATTTGGTGGTCGAAGCGCTCGGAATGACAGGGTGTAATAAGTAGATTATCAGGTAGTTGTATGAGATTCCTCGTCCCGAATTCTCGGGACTCGGAATGACACGGCAAAATGGATAGATGGGGAGAGGCTGCAATTTGCCTGAGGCAAATTGCAGCCTCTCCTTTTTACCCCCCAATTGCACTGTCATCCCGAGTGAAACGAGGGATCTCCCTCACATTTAGCTGAATAACTTCCAGGAGGATTGGTACCGAGTGGAGTCCGCCGGTTGGCGGATAAATGAGGGATCTTACATTCGAAATATACATTATTCCACAAATTATCCAACGATCAACAAAAAGTGATTAATTAGTGTTAAATTTAAACCTATTGTCAATAAATATAGTGTTATGGGAAAGCTTATAAAATACTCATTATTAGTCTTTTCGGTGATTATTCTCATTTCCGGCTGCACTTCTCCGAAAAAAAGCCGGGTTTATACGGGTGGACCGGAGGTTGTTTCATTCAGAGCACTTCCATTTGAACTTACAGATGTGAAACTACTTGAAGGACCCTTTCTGCATGCAACAGAACTCAATAAGGGTATCCTGCTCGGGTATGAACCTGACCGACTGCTTGCAAAATTTTATTCTGAAGCAGGACTGAAGCCAAAGGCTGAGCACTACCTGGGCTGGGAGGATGAATCTCTTGCAGGACATAGTCTCGGACATTACCTGAGTGGTTGTTCGATGATGTACCAGAGTACCGGCGACAGCAGGTTTCTTGAAAGGGTAAATTACATTGTTAATGAACTTAAGATGCTTCAGGATTCAGATGGCGATGGTTATATAGGGGCCTTCCCCAATGGCAAAAAAGTTTTCGAAGAGGAGGTTTCTAAAGGCAATATCAGGTCGGCAGGATTTGATCTTAACGGCATTTGGGCTCCTTTTTATACCATGCATAAGGTTATGGCAGGATTAAGAGATGCATACCGCCTGTGCAGAAATAAAACAGCCCTGGAGGTTGAAAAACGATTTGCCGACTGGATCGGCACTATTGTCACGCCCCTCAAGGATGAGCAGGTTCAGAAGATGCTTCATTGTGAGCATGGAGGAATAAGTGAAACATTGGCAGATCTTTATGCCGATACAAATAATGAAGAATACTTAAGGATTTCCAGGATATTCTATCATAAGGATATTCTTGACCCGTTGAAAAATAGTGAAGATATCCTTCCCGGCAAGCATGCAAATACAAATATCCCTAAAATGATCTCCTTATCAAGATTATATGAACTTACAGGCGACACATCTGACAGGAAAGCTGCGGAATTCTTCTGGGAGACAGTAACTAAACACCATTCATATGTTACCGGAGGTAATGGTAATGATGAATATTTTGGTCCTCCTGATAAGCTGAGGAACAGGCTTGGAGAAGGAACAACAGAGACGTGCAATGTATATAACATGCTGAAACTGACAGAACATCTATTTGAATGGAATGCAAATGCCTCTGTTGCAGATTTTTATGAAAGAGCTCTTTTCAACCATATTCTCTCGTCCCAGAATCCCGGGAACGGTCATGTTGTATATAATCTGTCGCTTGATATGGGAGGGTATAAAGATTTCCAGGATCCTGAATGGTTTACTTGTTGTATTGGAACAGGTATGGAAAATCATTCCAAATATGGGAAAAACATTTACTATCATAATGATAATGAGCTGTTTGTGTTTCAGTATATTGCTTCAGAACTTACCTGGAAGGAAAAAGGTTTGACACTGATTCAAAATACAAAATACCCTGAGGAACAGGGCACATTATTTGAATTTGTGTGTGATACTCCTCAAAAGCTGGTACTGCAAATCCGGTATCCCTTCTGGGCAGAAAGCGGCATTGAAATAAATATAAACGGAAATAAAAAACGGGTGAAAGAGTTGCCGGGATCATTTGTTGCCATTGAAAGAATTTGGAAAACCGGCGATCTGGTAGAAGTAAGTATTCCTTTCTCTCTCCGTCTGGAAGCGATGCCTGACGACAGTAACAGGGTGGCAGTAATGTACGGGCCACTGGTAATGGCCGGTGATCTTGGCCCTGTTAAGGATACTATACCAAGAGATATAATGTATGTCCCGGTATTGATGACTGAAGAGAGGGATCCCTCTGCATGGATGAAACAGGTTGAGGGTAAAATAAATACATTTATTACAGATAATACCGGAAGACCTCATGATGTTGAAATGAGGCCATTTTATACTTTTTATAACAGGAGATATTCAGTTTACTGGGATCTGTTTACCGAAGAAGGATGGAAAACACGGCAGGCTGAATACCATGAAGATCTTGCTGAGATGAAAAGGATACACTATCGGTTGAGTTTCCTCCAATAGCGATGTTCGATACAGG
>CAZKWD010000125.1:0-3697 GCA_964556175.1 uncultured Rikenellaceae bacterium | reverse complement strand
ATGAAAAGGATACACTATCGGTTGAGTTTCCTCCAATAGCGATGTTCGATACAGGTACTTTGGATTTCGAGCTTGAATACTCTACGGCATAAACATCATATACATTCTGAGGTTGAGAACAGGCTGTTTCAAAAAACAGGAAAAACCCAGCAATTGTGACAATAATGGATTTCATATCAGTTGATTTTTTAATAAAGGTACATCGCCTGGAATTCAAAATCAAATTTCTAAGTACCTTTGATACCAGGTGATCTTCATTAAACACACTCTTTGATAATTAAAGCCAGCTATTATGAAAAATATTTTTAAAATATCGGGCATAATTCTGATAACCATATTATTTTGTTCCTGTGAAGAAAAGGCAACACCGCCTGCTCTAACTACAACTGCCGTAACTGAAATTTCCACAACAACTGCCAAATCGGGCGGCGTTATTACTGATAATGGAAGATTTACCATAACCGAAAGGGGTGTATGCTGGGATACTTTAGAGAAACCTACAATAGAAAACAGCAAAATAACCGCAATCTGGGATTCGGTATCTTTATCTTTTACCTGCAATCTGTCAGGGCTTTCTCCGAATACACTGTATTATGTCAGAGCCTATGCTACAAACGACATGGGCCCAGGATACGGGAATTCAGAGTCTTTCACAACGCTGGGAGATGAACCTTCTTCAAACACTCTGGATGCTTCAAATATCCAGGCACATTCAGCAATTTTAAACGGAACCGTAAATCCTGGTTTGTTATCAACTACTGTCGATTTTGAATATGGAACTACAATAAATTATGGAAATACAATCACTTCAACACAAAGCCCGGTTACCGGCGATTCATCTGTAAATGTCACTGCTGAGTTAACAGGGCTAACTCCGGCAACAACATATCATTTCAGGATTAAAGTTGAAAATTCACTTGGAATAGTGTATGGCAACGATATGACATTTACAACAATTGGACAGTTGCCTGACGCTGAAGCAGGGGCTGTTACAGATCTTACACTGAATACTGTTACATTAAACGGTTCGGTGAATCCCAATTATTTAGCAACTACGGTTACCTTTGAATGGGGAACCACAACAGCCTATGGAAATAGTGTTACTCCGGCACAAAGCCCGGTTACCGGAAGCAACTCTGTCAATGTAAGTGCGGATTTATCAGGATTAACTCCCGGAACAACTTACCATTTCAGGGTCAAAGCAATAAATGAACTGGGAACAACAAATAGTGATGAACTGACTTTCAGAACATATGTGGTGGCTGATGCAGACAACAATTTATATTATTCTGTGACTATCGGTACGCAAACATGGATGCAGGAGAACCTGAAAACCACTCATTATAAAGATGGTACCGGTATTCCCCTGGTAACCGACAATACAGAATGGAAAAACCTTTCTGCTCCGGGATATTGCTGGTACGACAATAATGAATCGGGATATAAATCTACATACGGAGCTTTATATAACTGGTACACGGTAAATACGGGTAAATTATGCCCTGCCGGCTGGCATGTTCCTGCTAACGGGGAGTGGATAACCCTGACCAATTATCTTGGCGGGGAAAGTGTTGCAGGTGATAAATTAAAAGAAGCCGGAACCACGCATTGGGGTGATCTTAACACCGGGACTGATGAAACTGGCTTTACTGCACTTCCCGGAGGAAACAGAACAGACGAGGGAACATATGCGGATATTGGCTTCAATTCGCAATGGTGGAGTGTTTCTCCGATCTTACCCTCTTCATCATATTGCGCAATTCTTTATTATAATTCCAGCAGTCTTGTAAGAGGAGGAAATCCTAATGTATCCGGGCTTTCAGTCCGTTGTATTAAAGACTGAATAAGATAAGCCTGTGCCTTCAAATAATTCAGGCCAGTATATGTTCAAGAAATATCTTTATACCAATGGTAATCAGTATTAATCCGCCTATTATCTCAACTCTTTGACCCAGTTTTTCTCCAGCTGATTTTCCTATTCTTATTGCTGTCATCGAGGCCAGAAAAGTCACTATCCCTAAAATAATTCCGGAAAGCCAGATTTTTATATCAAGAAGTGCAAAGCTGATACCAACCGTAAATGCATCGATGCTGGTCCCAATGGCAACAGCCAGAAGTTCAAGCGGTTTAGTGTGGTCTCTGATCTTTCCTTTCTCTTTTTGTGTTATCCCCTCAACAATCATTCTTATTCCAAGGAACGAAAGCAATATCAGTACGATCCAGTGATCTGCAGCTTTAATGAATTCGCTTACAAATGAGCCGAGAAAAAATCCTATAACCAGAAACCCTGCCTGAAAAAGTGCCAGGATAAAAGCTATCCGTACTGCCTGTCTGAATAGTATCCTGTTCTGGATCACTCCATAGGATAGAGAAACTGCAAAGGTGTCAAAAGATAAGCCGAAAGCAACTGCAATAATGGTCAGTAAATCCATGAAACAGACGTATACCGGGCAAATATAATATAAAACATCGTTTTCAGATTTTTAAAATTGATTACATATATTTGCTGACTTAAAAAGAAAAACCATGAGAGCTGTAATTCAGCGCGTAAAGAAAGCTTCTGTAACTATTGGAAATCAATTAAGATCAGAGATGGGTTCAGGACTCCTGGTGCTGGTTGGAATTGAAGAGTCAGATAGTGATATTGATATTGAATGGCTTGCGAATAAGATTGTACAACTCCGTATTTTCAATGACAGCGATGGTGTGATGAACCTTTCTGTTATGGAAACAGGAGAGGATATTATGGTCATCAGCCAGTTCACACTTCATGCAAAAACAAAAAAGGGAAACAGGCCATCATATATAAAAGCTGCTCCGACGGAAATTGCTATTCCAATCTATGAAAGGTTTGTTTCAGTGTTGTCGGGTCTTCTCGGGAAGCCGGTTGGAACAGGGGATTTCGGGGCTATAATGATGGTGGAAATACATAACGATGGTCCTGTTACCATAATCATTGATACAAAAAACAAAGAATAACAGCTGATGCAGGGGAAAAATCAATTTGTCGATGAAAAGAGACTGAAGAGATCTGTTCTGGTTGTAACTGCATTTGCTGCTTTTTTGACTCCGTTCCTTGGTTCGGCTGTTAACCTTGCGCTGCCGGCAATAGATAAAGACTTCAACACCACTGCAATAGAGCTCGGATGGATACCCGGCAGCTTCATACTGTCATCGGCAATGTTCTTACTTCCTTTTGGCAGACTTGCAGACATTGTGGGCAGGAAGAAAATTTTCACATATGGGATATCTCTTTTTACATTATCAACTTTCCTTATAATTTTTTCATGGAACATTGAATCCCTGATCATATTCCGTATACTTCAGGGTATTTCAGGGGCCATGATATTCGGCACCAGCCTGGCAATCCTGACTTCTGTTTTCGGGCCGGGCGAACGCGGCAGGGCTATGGGGATAAATATAACCGCGGTATACACGGGCCTTTCAAGCGGTCCGGTCATAGGCGGATTACTTACACATTATTTCGGCTGGAGGAGTATTTTCGTATTTCTTGTACCGCTGGGAATAGCTTCTCTCTACCTGATATTTAAAAAGATGAAACCGGAATGGGCTGAAGCGAAAGGAGAAAAATTTGACTGGCAGGGATCGTTAATTTATGGCGTCTCCATGGCTTTTTTTATGTATGGTTTTTCAAAGCTTCCCTCTACTCAGGGATGGTTCCTCCTGGGTTCGGCTT
>CAZKWD010000124.1:0-6601 GCA_964556175.1 uncultured Rikenellaceae bacterium | reverse complement strand
AAATCAAAATGTTTTACTTTAGTGGTCTCAAAAAAATATGAAGATGGCAACAACTTAAAGGTAAAATATAATGGTAAACGTGAAGAAGAAAAAAGGAATAATTGCTATCCTTACCGGCGGTGGAGATGTGCCGGGATTAAATCCCGCGATACGTGCGGTGACGATACGGGCAAACCGTGAAGGATACCAGGTAATAGGTCTCAGGAGAGGATGGGCCGGCATTACGGAATTGATCCGGGATAATAAGTATGATAATAGCAATAATTTCATACCGCTTTCCGATGACATAGTCAACAAGGCAGGCCGCACAGGAGGTACATTCCTTCATACTTCAAGGACCAGGCCAAGCCATATGTCAAAATCAACAGTACCGGAGCATCTTAAGGAAGCCTACAATGAAGAGATGAACGACCTTACACCTGAGGTAATCAAGAACCTTGAATGGCTCAACGTCGACTACCTGGTGCCAATAGGCGGCGACGACACACTGAGCTACGGAGTACATCTGTACAAAAAAGGAGTGAATGTTGTTGCGATCCCGAAGACAATGGATAATGATGTTCCAGGAACAGATTATTGCATTGGCTTCAGCACATGCATATCACGGACGATCCAGATGACAAACACACTGAGAACATCTGCGGGATCACACGAAAGAATTATGGTTCTGGAAGTATTCGGCCGCTATGCGGGATTCACTGCAATGCTTCCAACGATGGCAGGATCGGCAAACAGATGTGTCATTCCCGAATATAAATTTGATATAGAACAGCTTACAAAGCTTCTCGTTGAAGACAGGAATAGTAATCCCAGCAAATACTCAATTGTACTGGTTTCCGAAGGTGCAATGTTTAAAGGAGGGGAAATGATATTTACCGGCAGTGAAAAAGATGCTTACGGACATTCTAAGCTTGGTGGCATAGGAGATGTCGTTTCCCAGAAAATAAAGGAGTTGTCAAGCAAGTACAACAAAGGAAAAACTATAAACATAATCAATCAAAAACTCGGCTATATGGTTCGCGGCGGAGATCCGGACGCCCTCGACTCAATAGTACCAATGGCTTACGGCAACCTGGCCCTTGACCTTATTCTGAAGGGTGTGCACGGAAGAATAGTGGTTCTCAAGAACGGACGCTATGACAATGTACCAATTGATGTAATAACGTCTTCCAAAAAGATTGTTAAATTATCAGAATATAATACAGAAAGGCTGAGGCCAATTTATCACAGTTTTGAAATGAAACCATTTCTTCTGATGGCATCCGACAATTAATAGATAATGCAATATACATCTGTAAGAACGCCCAATTTGGGCGTTCTTACATTTCGATAATGACTATTTTGAATCAGGGTATAGTCATAAAATCCACCGGAAGTCGTTACAGGGTCCTGAATAACGAAGGGGATATTATTGATTGTACCATCAAGGGAAAATTCAGGGTAAAGGGAATACGTACAACAAATCCTGTGGCTGTAGGTGATAATGTTCTTTTCGAAGCAGATACGGGCAAAAATTCAGGGATCATTACGGAGGTATTAAACCGTAAGAATTATATCCTCAGGAAATCATCAAACCTTTCGAAAGAAACACAGATAATTGCAGCAAATATCGACCAGGTATTCCTGATGATTACCATAATTCTTCCGTCAACTCCAATAGAATTTATTGACCGGTTTCTGATAACAGCAGAGGCTTATCGTATCCCGGCAGGGATAATAATCAATAAAACAGACCTTTATGGCCCTGAAGAAAATGAAAAAATGGAGTATCTGATATCTATGTATGAAAAAATCGGATATGAGTGCTTCCGGCTCTCTGTAACCGAGAATAGCGGGACCGATATTATAAAAACGAAAATGAAGAATAAAATAAGCCTTCTTGCAGGTAACTCAGGAGTTGGCAAGACATCGTTATTAAACAATTTTAATCCTTCTCTCAATCTTAAAACAGAAGAGATTTCGGATTATCACAAGCAGGGGAAACATATTACAACATTTCCCGAAATGCACAGGATGCCGTTTGGAGGATTCATTATCGATACCCCCGGAATAAGAGGTTTTGGTGTAGTTGATATGGAACGTAATGAGATATACCATTTCTTCCCCGAGATATTCAAAATTTCGAAAGAGTGCCGTTATTATAATTGCCTTCACCTTGATGAGCCGGGGTGTGCTGTAAGAGAAGCAGTTGAAAAAGGGATTATTGATCCCCTGCGATACAGAAGCTATATCAATATACTTGAAGATGAAAATCGCAAGTACCGCTGATTTTAATAATTCATTATCTTTATGCAAATTGCCGTTAAATAACCCCCGCAGATGAAGAAGATATTAATTATAGTTTATTCAGCATTCGTTGTAATAATGCTAACTAATTATATCTATTATCAAAATCTGTATAATAAGCAGCTTAATTATATTGTTACATTGCTGAACCGGCAGGTACAGATAGTGGGCCTCTCAGTTGACAATACCAACAATAATTTCCTAAGCGATATGAATGAGATCATATTTGCAGAGGATATTTCAAGATTTTTTAGCGATCCGGATGACAAAAACAGGATAATTGAGAAAATGAAATTATTCTTTTCAAAATATGAGAATTTTGTTACGGGAATCAAGCTTTATGATGATAACAGGAATGAATTTACTTTAAAGAAGGATGAAACCAGCGATATTACGGACGAATGGCTTGAACAACAATTTATACTTCATGTTCAGGGGGAGATATTACCTATGCATCAACTGGTCAGCGAGAACAGAAGATTTGAATATTTCCTGCCTGTTATTAAAGACAATAAAACTATTGGAAATATAGCCGTTTCCATTGATTACCAGAAATACTTCAATGATATATTCTCAGTTTTTAATCTTGAGGATTATCAGTGGCAATGGGTTGTGACCGATTCGGGTGATCTGGTTTATGATAATGCCGGCCGGGAAATGAATTATTCGCGGATTGACATAATCACAACAGCTATTATTGAAGGTTCGGTTGATAACCTGGTACACAGAGCCAATATTGAAGGCAAATCAAAAAAAATAATATCATCCTATTATTCCACACAGCTCTTGCAGAGAGAACTGGGTCTTGTATTTTCTGCGCCTACTGAATTCTTTCAGAAATATATTATCAGGAACTCCATCATTATTGTACTTGGGACACTCATTCTTATCCAGGTTATAATATCTGTTTTCTGGCGATATATTAAGTTACAGCAATCTGAATCAAAACGCCTGAGTGATTCGGAAAAAATGCTCTTTAAACTTATTGAAGAGATGCCTGTTGGGATTATAATACATAACAGGAACAGGGAAATAATTAAAGCAAATAAAGTGGCTGCAGCTCTATATTCCTATGCAGAAGAGGAAGAGATGAAGGGAAAAATATTTCCTGAAACTTCCATACCTGATTTAGGTGATTATTTCTCGAAGAACATTGGAGCCCCGTTTAATCCTGATCAGTTCGTGATCATCAAAAAGGAGATAGGAGAAATTATCCTTTACAGGAACAGCATACCTGTCGTATTTATGGGCGAAGAGGCAAAAATGGAGATACTTATAGATGTCACTATGCTTGAATCTGCCAGGAAACAGGAAGCAAAAGCCAATGTTGCTAAATCTGAATTCCTTGCACGGATGAGCTATGAGATACGTACACCACTGAACGGAATCATCGGAATGACCGATGTGATAAATAAACATGAACTAAGCAAGGATGTAAAGGAAATTGTAACACTTTTAAGGGGCTCAACTGAAGTACTCCTGAATATAATCAACGATATACTTGACTTTTCAAAAATAGAGACTGGCAAAATGATCCTCGATGAGAACCCGTTTGATTTGAGGGAAGAGATAGGTTATTGTGCCGATCTGGCCAAAACCCATATAACAGAGAAGGACATCAAATTTTCATATGCAGTTGAAGAGAAAGTTCCGGACAGTATAATTGCCGATCAGTACAGGTTAAGACAGGTACTGACAAACCTTATCTATCATTCTTCCAGTAATACTGAAAAAGGAGAAATAAGGCTGAAATGCCTGTTGCAGAACAAAAAAAACGGAATCGTGACCCTGGGATTTGAGTTACTCGACACAGGAATAAAATTCGATAAGGCAAGCCTGAAAAAGATTTTCGGCGACTTCGTGAATGTTGAATCAAAACCTGTTAAAAACGGTGATGAATCGGGCTTCGGCACCATACTTGCTCGACAGCTGGTCGAATTAATGGGCGGCGAACTTACTGCTGAAAGCCCTTCAGGAATATCAGGTGACACCGGTACAAAGGTGAAGTTCAACATAAATGCCTATTCCAACGACAGGGTCGTTAAAAACCTTAACCACGAGAATATCAGATCATTTGATAAAATAAAGACCCTTATTGTTACGGGATCACAAAACAGGGATGAAGAGATACAGGGCCTCCTGCATAAGATGGGACTTGATATTTCTGTTACAACATTCCAGAAGTTAACAGTAATGCAGATAAAGACAAATCTCAATTCCGCCGGTGATAAGTATAATCTTATTGTAATTCTTGATGATACTGAATTTGACGGATTTGATGCCGCCAGAGCAATATGGGAAAATAAACTGTCGGACAGGATAATAATATTGCTGATCAGTTCCAACGGCCAGAATGGTAATTATCTGAAATGTCACACAATGGGGATAGACCATTATCTGGTTAAGCCATTTAATATCAGCGAACTGACTGAAATGATAAAGGAGAGTTTTCCATACGTTGATACTAAACAGCTCTCGTCAGAGATAAGTAATATTCATAGTGACATTAAAATTCTGGTTGTTGAGGATAACAAAATGAATCAGATGGTGATCGTCAAAATGCTTGAAACACTCGGCTATTCATGTGATATTGCCGAAGACGGTTATTCAGGATATGAAAAGGCCACAGAAAAACACTACGATCTGATATTTATGGATCTGATAATGCCCGAATTAAGCGGTTACGATTCAGCCCGGAAAATACTTACAGCTGACCCGTCAGCCCTGATAGTAGCCTTCTCTGCCGACAATATGCCTGACACAAGGAGAAAGGCTGAATTGTCGGGGATTAAAGAATTCATTGCCAAACCCGTAAGGATCGATGAACTGAAGAAGATTTTTACAAAACATTTTAAGAAAACCTGACCGGGAAGTATTACAACAGGCAATTAATCTCTTTTCGTGTATGAAATTTGCTCCCCTTGAAAAAATTGATATTTCCAGGTTCCTGGATCTTGCAGAAAAGATACCGGTGGTGGATGTCAGATCTCCGTCGGAATTCAGTTCAGGGCATATCCCGGGTGCCTTCAATATTCCCCTGTTTGATGACAAGGAACGTGAAACAGTAGGTATAAAATATAAAAAAGAGGGACGAAGCAAAGCAATCATTAAAGGGATTGAACTTGCAGGTCCGAATATGCATTTGAAACTGCACGAAGCCATTAAAATAGCAAAGGATGGTAAGCTCCTGGCACACTGCTGGAGAGGCGGGATGAGATCTGAAACAATGGGCTGGCTCTTTTCGCTTGGAGATATAGATACCGAAATACTCGAAAGGGGCTATAAGGCATACCGCAACTATATTCTCACTGCTCTTTCGGAAAAGCGGAAAACAATTATCCTCGGCGGTATGACCGGGAGCAGCAAAACACTTATCCTGCGTCACTTGAAAAAACGGGGTCAGCAGGTCATTGACCTTGAGGAACTTGCAAATCACAAAGGCTCAGCCTTCGGGGCGCTGGGACAACCCCCGCAGCCATCCTCAGAACATTTTGCAAACCTTCTTTTCAACGAATGGAAACAGATTAACAAAAACCTTCCGGTATGGATTGAGGATGAAAGCCGTAACATAGGTAGTGTATTCATGCCGGATGACTTTTATAATAATCTGCAGGATTCCCCAACGATTATCCTGCTTATGAAAATAAAGGAAAGACTGCCGCGGCTGATGGAAGAATATTCAACATATCCTCCTGAATTACTGAAAGAATCAATAATGAAAATAAGTAAACGGCTTGGCGGAGATAATACAAAAGATGCGCTTGATGCTGTTGATAAGGGTGATCTGGCAAAAGCCGTGGAAATTGTTCTGAAATATTATGACAAGGCCTATTTGTATGGTATTAAACGAAAAAACAGAAAAAACCTGATTTCTGTTGAAACTGAAACAGATGATATTGAAATTAATGCCGGTCTGGTACTTAATGCTGCAACAAAGATTGCCTGGTAAATAAGATTAGTTACTATTTACCGGGATCTTCTCTTTTGATCCATTTGTATATCTTGTCGGATCTCCTCAGGTAATCAGGTATTTTAACTGAGCAGAGTTCTCCTTTCAGTGCTTTTCCGGTTTCTTTAAGATCAACACGTATTTCACTGACTATATGTTCAATAACCCCGGTTGTGGGACCTATTATCAGGATAGTATCTCCCTTAATCAAATCGCCGGATTCCAACTTTATCTCGGCCACATTCAATTTTGTAAAATAATTGGTGACTTTACCAATGTAGATCTTTCTCCTTGTAGCCGCCGACCCGTACCTCGAATTCCATTCTCCAAGTTTTTGCCCGAGATAATAACCATCCCAGAATCCCC
>CAZKWD010000123.1:0-6638 GCA_964556175.1 uncultured Rikenellaceae bacterium | reverse complement strand
GTCCATCACTTTCAGCAGACCAAGCCCCAGAACACAGCCGACTGTCATCAGTCCCCAGAAGAGGCCCACGGTTTTAGCACCTTCAATTTCCGGCCTCAGACCATGATAGGTCCTCAGAAACTCTGATATCCAGTTGGCTATTCCCTGTTCAGTGCCTACATAGCAAAAGATCCCCAGAAAGAAGAGAATTACCTTTTTTTGCCTGAACAATTCAAGATGAGTTTTCCATGGACCTACAATTTCATCCTCCTTCCGTTTAACTTTTGGAAAGCGCGAAACAATAATGACAGCCATCATGAAAAGACTTATAAAGGCAAATATCCAGTATATAGACACCCATGGGAGTCTGTCAGGAGTGAGAAATGCCATGGATTTCAGAAATAATCCCTCATCGGCCTGTATATTTCCAAGGTTAAGAACAAGATATGAATATACAAAAGGACTGAGGAATGATGCAGCACCAAAAACAAGCTGGGCAATGACAGAATTAAAAGCAAAATGTTCCTCGCCACCAGTAACTCTTAGCAGCGGATAAATAGCGACCTGCATTATTGCCATACCGCTTCCGATCATAAACAGGGAACATAAGAAAACCGGGAATACCGGGAAGAGAGAAAACAAAAGTGCTCCTGACAAAGAGAGGATCCAGGCAAGCACCAGGCATTTCTTCTCACCAAATTTCTGGATTATCATCCCGGAAGGAATTGACATTAAAGCATATGCAATAAAAAATGAAAAGGGAAGCATTCCCGTTAATGTTCCGCTTAAAGTAAAACTGTCGCTTACATTGGGATTAATTGAACCAAGAATATTCGTCAGAAATGAGATGGCAAAGAAAATCAGGAAAATAAGGATGACGAGGTAGTAATTTCGTTTCATATTGATAAGCCTTATTATTAATAGGATTTTATTAGCAGCTAAAAATAGTATTATTTTGTTTACACATCAAAGATTAGCTGTTGAAGTATCAATTGTGCAGATTTTGGATTTTCCTTAAAAACGAATAAATTGCCATAAAAAGAGAAATGGGAGAAAAAATATTTTTCCTCGATCAAAGGGATAGTTCGCATATCACAAAAATTTTCCAGATAGCCCTGGGTGTACTTTGTATTGGTATAGCTTTATACTGGATGTTATTCAATATTAAATCATTAAAAGCTGACACTACACTATGGGTCACAATAGCCTTCCTGATATTCTTTGGCATCTATCAGATCCTTGCCGGAACCGGTAAAACAAAAAAATATATTGAAACAGGTCCCGAGAAGATCGTGCTTAAGCAAAATTCCGTGCTTCCTCCGGTTACATTAAAACCCGGAGAGATAGATAAAATTGAACTGTTTTCTCTCAGCATTATTTTTACAATGAAAAAAAGCGGGAAGATTAAACTCAGGTTTGGTGTAACATATTCTGATATTATTCAACCTGTCAAAGACGAGATAGTGGAATTTGCTAAATTACACAATATCCCTTTCGAAGAAATTTCGGATGATTTATAGTATTAGACTCAATTACCACTATTTCCATTCATTATCTGCAAAATCCATAAACCAGTTCCAGTCTTTCAGGAGCATATTATGGCCGCCATCCCTGATGTGAAACCCTGTTTTACCGCTTATTATCTGTGTATTAAGCGGAGGCATTGATTCAGGCATGTCAGAACCTGTTTTCAGAAGTCTGAATACAGGCATTGAATTATACAGTGCCAGGTATGAACCTTTTGGGTCGCCCCACAGATCATTATCTGCGCAGGCCACATACAAAGACCGTGGAGCAATCAACGCAAGAAGCATATGCATATCAACCGGCATATTATCCTCATTATCAGCATATTTCTCATAATTTGAACAGAACCAGTGAGGGAAAGCGCTGTTAATACGTGCAACAGTCTCACCATATCTCCTGCGTGCCAGGGTAGCACCTCCGCAACCTGATTCATTGCTGATAACCATTGAAAATCGCTCATCCTCCGCTCCTGCCCATAAAGCTGTTTTACCTCCTCGTGAATGCCCCACAACCGCTACTCTTTCCCTGTCAATCTCTTTATCTGTTTCGAAATAATCCATACATCTGCTTGCGCCCCACGCCCATGCGGCAATGGTACCCCATGATTCACTATTTCTTTCACCATGGTCAAGCAAACCATGAATACCATTCTTAAACTGATCATAATTATCAGGATCAACATTGGCATTATTAAAAGCAGCTATGGCATAACCACGGGAAATAACCTCCTCGGCAGGCCAGAATTCACTCTTTGCCTGCCGGGTCGGATCAATATTTTCCGGATCCCTGTTATTGATAAGCAGGAAAACCGGTACAGGCTTTTGAATCTCATTTGGCACAAAAAGAGACAGATGTATCACAATAGAGTCTCCCCCTGAACCAATTGTTATATCAATCTGCTTAAGTGTTGCGGCACCATCCATTGCATTTCTGTCAATGCTAACTACTGAAAACGATTTTGTGTAATTGGCTTCCGGAATCCTTCCATAAACATTTTGCCTGAAAAGTTCCAGGATCTCCCCGCGCCGCGATTTTGTCCATATTTCTTTTGATTTGACCTTTTTACCATTCAAAGCAGTAAGTGGATCCGGTAAAGTATAAACAGGCACTTTCGATTCGTAATAGTTGAAAGACGGTTGTTCCTTTGATAACCTTTCAACAACCTCCGTTGGTGCCTGCCAGCTGTTTCCGGTTGTCTGTCCGCTTTTTTCAGACCAACAAGCGCTAAAAACTAATAAAATGATTGCCGTGATAATTATATTATATCTCATTATTCTGATATTTAAACATACTATCCGTTTACCTTACTCCAAATATATGTAATTTTGCATCAAAGGTTATCATTAATGATTCCTCTCCATAAAAAATCGGGTGACAGGATTGAATGTCTTCTCTGTCCGCATTGCTGCAAGCTTAAAACAGGTGGTACTGGCATTTGCGGAGTAAGGAAAAACACCGGCGATAAGATCGAATTGCTTACATACGGAGTTATTTCAGGATATGCGCTCGATCCTATTGAAAAGAAGCCCCTGTATCATTTTTATCCCGGGACAAATATTCTTTCTAGTGGTTCTTATGGCTGCAATATGCGGTGTGATTTTTGCCAGAATTACTCAATTTCACAGAGGACACTTGCCGGTTTTTCAACAAAAACCGAACCTGAAAAGATAATAAGGGATGCCCTGTCTTCATTAAATAACATTGGTATTGCCTTCACATACAATGAACCTGTGATCTGGTTTGAATTCATTGCTGATGTTGCCCGTGAAGCGAGGAAAAAAGGGCTGAAAACTGTGATGGTAACCAATGGGTTTGTCAACCGGGATCCTCTCGGGGAGATAATCTCTTTTACAGATGCATTCAACGTTGATCTCAAAGCCTTCAACAATAGTTTTTACAAAAAGCTGACAGGTGCCTTTCTCGAACCTGTTAAAAAGAGCCTGAAACAGATTGCCGTCTCAGACAGACACCTCGAGATAACCACTCTCGTCATTCCCGGGCGAAATGATGATGAAAAAGAAATGGAATTGCAGACAGAATGGATTGCAGGAGAACTGGGTAAGCATATCCCGTTTCACCTGAGCAGGTATTTTCCGATGTATAAAAGAGATGATCCCTCAACCAGTCCTGAAACACTCAGGAAGCTTGCTGCCATAGCATCAAAACACCTTGACTATGTATATGTGGGAAATATGGATACGGATGCAGGACAAAACACATATTGCCCTGAGTGTGGAACAATTGTTACAAAACGATCGCGTTACCATATAAAGCATCAGAACCTGGACAGGGAGGGTAACTGTACCGAATGTGGCACAAATATCTATCGTTACTTCACTTCTTTTTCTTCTTCAATGAAGAACTGAGTCGTTCAAAAAGCTTATCAATTCCAGCATTAAGATCTTTGTTAACCTTCTGATAATGTGTTTTTTTGCTCTTAGGGTCAGTCTCCCTTGACGGGTTGTTGACCCTGTTGATCAGTTCATTCCTGAAACTGACAGCATCGGATACTATTCCAGAAATATCATCGATTTTCTCATCGGGATGAAGAGCTGAAAAAGTGAAACAATCTGAGATGACCTGGTAAATCTTATTGTCGATCTCTTTTTTAAGACTTCTGATGTTTGCCATATATAAAGAATTTATGTTATCGGATAATAAACTAATTTAATGTATTATCAACCTGATCTGAATTGTCTGATGCTCTCTTCTGCCTTTTCAATATAGAGTTTACGTAAATCACTTATCAGCGGGATAGTGACATTGAAATATTTGTCGTCAATACAGTAAAACGGCAGCACCAGTGGAGAAGTCCCGGTCATAAATACAGCATCGTATCCGGTCATTTCGTCGGCCTTTACACATTCCATCTGTACCCTTATATTATTTTCACGGCATATCTTAAGGATATACTTACGGGTAATCCCGCTGAGAATTATATTGTCGGGTGCCGTCACCAGGGTATTATTCCTCAGGAAAAAAATATTCGTCCTGCTTCCCTCGGTGATCAGCCCATTTTCGTTCACAAGAAGAGCCTCATAAGCACCCTCCAGGATGAGCTTATGAAATATTGATGATCGAAGCCTGTGATTGATGACCTTGGATGCGGGATTTGGTCTTTCGGCATAGAAAAGAATCCCCTTTACGCCTTTCCTGTACTGTTCTGCAGAGGGGTAGATTGGTTCGATATAATAAACAAGATAATTCTCTTCCCCTTTGTTGTAGTTAAAGACAATCTTAAGGTTAATATGCTTTTTATTATCCCATTTAGCCAGACTGATAATATCTTTCTTCAAGGCGGAAGTATCAGCAAGCATTTTTCTCTTTTGCAGCCTTGTACTTGATTTAAGCCGCTCCATATGATCGTAAAAAAAGACCGGAGAACCCCTGGTCATCCTTATCACTTCATATATAGAATCTCCGTCATACACGAAAGAATTATCGAAAGAATCGGACGACTCGATCTTTCCATTGAGGATGAATTCATTCCCGTAACACTCATTCATGATGGCCGGTTTAATTCCCTGACAAAAATACAAACAAATAAACACTCAAACCTTAATTCTGATTATATTCGCAATAAGTGGAAATCGCGCGGTTTTATGTATGCAATAATTGATATTGAGACCACAGGCGGAAGCGCCAGAATGGAAAAGATAACTGAAATTGCCATTTACCTGCACGATGGGGAAAAAATAACCGATGAATTCGTTTCCCTTGTCAATCCTGAAAGAAACATCCCCTATTTCATAACAAACCTTACAGGCATAACTAACGAGATGGTGGAGGATGCACCGCGTTTTTACGAAATAGCAAAAACCATTGTGGAGCTTACCGAAGGAAGGGCTTTTGTTGCACATAATGCACGGTTCGATTATTCATTTATAAGACAGGAGTTTAAGTCGCTGGGATTCAATTACAGGAGAAAAATTATCGATACTGTTGCCCTCAGCAGAAAACTGTTTCCGGGACACCGGTCATACAGCCTTGGAAATATTTGCAGGGACCTGAAGATAGGGATTAACGGACGACACAGAGCTGCAGGTGATGCCCAGGCTACAGTGAAACTTTTCGAAATGTTCCTCGAAAAAGACAGGGAGATATATGGAGAACGATCAAATCTTATCAGGAATACCAGAATATCAAAGCTGAATCCCCGCCTTGATATTTCCAAAATTGACCTCATCCCTGAAGAACCGGGAATTTATTATTTCTATGATGAAAACGGTGAGCTGATCTATATAGGCAAAAGCCGAAACCTTTATCAAAGGATAAACACTCATCTCTCAAACAATACTACCAACCGGGCTATGGAAATGCGTGATCTTATTGCCGATATCGACTGGGATATAACTGGCAGTGAGCTTATTGCACTGCTCAGGGAGTCATTTGAGATCAAGGAGAATAAGCCCTGCTACAACAGGCAACAGAGAATGTCACGCTTTCAATGGGCTATTTTCAGTTTCACAGATGACAACGGATATCTCAATTTCAGGTTCGGACAGACAAATTCAGGTGACAATCCACTGTCAGTCTTCAGCAGCAGGGAAAAGGCGAAATCGAAACTCGAAGGACTTGTTGAGGCTTATGATCTGTGCCAGAAGCTGACCGGATTATACGAAACAGATGGAGCCTGTTTTCGGTATCATGTTGGTATCTGCAAAGGAGCATGCTGCGGAAGTGAATCATCTAAAGAGTATAATGAAAGGGCATATAAAGCAGCTGATGAGTTTATCTTTTCACGCAGGAATTTTTTTATCATTGATACAGGCCGCGATGATGAAGAAAAGTGTGCTGTGAAAATTGTGAATAGTAAATATGCAGGTTACGGCTATTTCAATATAAATGATATGGGATTTGGACTGTCAGCTATTCATAACTGCATCAAGCCTGCACCCGATAATCGTGATATACAGATCATTCTGAAACAGTACATGAGGAATTGCAGAGTGGAAAAAATAATCGAATTCTGAATTAATCTCGACTTTAATACTTTAATCAGAAAGCAATTGTGTATAGGAAAAGATACTTCGCTTCTCCGCTTACTGGCGGATCCGCTCAGAATGACCTGCTATTTTGAGATGTGCAGAGCTGTTTGAAAAGTTTTATATATTTGATAAAGTAAGCTACCA
>CAZKWD010000122.1:0-6643 GCA_964556175.1 uncultured Rikenellaceae bacterium | reverse complement strand
GTTTCTTTTTAATGATGAAATAATTATTAATTCAAAGTATCAATAACTTAGATATATTCTCACATGGTCTGATATACTATTATTTCAATAGTAACTCAAAAACTTTATCGTGAGGTTCTTTAAATCCGGATTTCCTGTATATAGGTTCTCCATCCCTGGTGGCATGAAGTTCAACCTTATCGAGGTTTTTGTTTTTTGCCTCAGCAATCAGTTTTTGAAAAAGCATTGAGCCTATTCCATTTTTTCTAAAGTCTTTAACAGTAAACATGTTTAATATATAGCCTGTCCTGCCATTCGGTATTTCAAAGTTACCCGGTTGTTCACGAATGACCATTCCGCTGAATCCTATGGATTTGTTATCATATTCAGCAATCCAGGATATAAATGAATTATTTTTCATTGACCTGGTAAAATAATCCATTAAAGATTTTTTCAGGCAAACTTCCTTTTCAGGAGGTGGGGTTCCATATGTTTCTTTTAGAAAAATGAGTCGATATTCAATTAAAGTCTCGATGTCATTTACAGTGGCTTTTCTAGTAGAGATTTTGGTTCTGTCTATAATCATTTTTTATATTTTCATAGTACTGTTTCATTATATACCATGCTTTCTTTTTTTCTCCTTTATCCGAAATCAGTCCTTTCCGGTTCCATCCTTTCTGGTATAGCGGATGCATCCTGCCGGGCGATCGATAATCGACTAAGAGCCATGGGCAAACGCCACATAAATTCGGAACTGTACTAAACATATCAGTCTGGTCTTTAAATATTTGCTCCTGGTATTCTTCTCTCCAATAGGCTGCTTCATCTTTTGGTCCATAATTGCTTCCATATAAGGCTTCACCCCCAAATTCTGAGATAAATACAGGCTTATTGTTACACAATACTTCCCATTTTGTATCTGCCGGTTTACCCTGCCATGGTTCATACCAGCCGACATACTCATTAAGCGATATTATGTCAACATGTTTGTATAATGTATCCCAAATATTGAAAGTATTATTCTTATAGCCCTGATCGCTTATGACATTAGTAATCAATCTTGTTGAATCAATTGTTCTGCATTTTTCTGTTAGCTCAATTAAAATATTATTACGATCAGGTGTAAAAGAATATGTCTCGTTTGACAGGCTCCAGATTATGATACCACAACGGTTTCTGTCCCTGCGAATCATTTCTTTCATCATGAGATCCAATTTTGCAGGAACACCGGGTGCTGAGAATTCAATATGCTGGTAAACGGGTAATTCGCTCCATACCATCAATCCCATCTTTTCCGCAAGCTTAACCATATATTCGTTGTGAGGGTAATGTACCAGCCTCACTAAATTACACCCCAGATCTTTTGCCCATTTCAAAAGAAGAAGAGCATCTGATTCAGAAAAAGCTCTGGCGGCTTTCAATGGATTTTCTTCATGTATATTGACTCCTTTTAAGAATATTGGCTTACCATTTAATAAGACCTTACTTCCGGATGTTTCAATATTTCTAAAACCTATTTCATCCACGACTGTATCGGTTTCACTTTGAATAATAACCTTGTATAGCTTTGGATTATCCGGCGACCAAAGTATGAAATCAGAGGAGAACTGAACATCGGCTATGCCTTCGCTGTTTGATGTGGTTTTATAATCAACCCCAAGTTCGGGGATTTTTACCAAAACTGTTTGCGTTTGAGTACTCCCATTCAATTTAATCCATCCCAATACTTCTTTATCATTATGTTTTTGTAGTTGGATATGGTAATCCTCAATAAATGTGTTATTGGTTTCAATTAAATTCACATCACGTGTTATGCCGCCGTAATTGAACCAATCGTATCCAAGACCCGGCAGACCATCTTTCAACCGTTGATTATTCACTTTTACAATCAGTGAGTTTTCACCATCTCGAACAATATCAGTAGTCTCAAACTGGAAAGGAGTAAAACCTCCTTCGTGACTTCCTAAATGTTTACCGTTCAGATATATATCAGCCAGGTAATTTATTGCCCCGAAATGTATGAAAACCCTTTTACCAGTCTCTATCGTATAGTAAATTGCTTTTTTGTACCATACAGTTCCTTCAAAATAAGTGAGTTCACACATTTGAGTATTAAAGTCTCCGGGAACATTAAAAGAAGGGCCTCCTTCAAATGAATACTCAAAGAAGTCTGCCTTTTTTAAAGGTTTCTTTTCTAACCATACTTGTCTCCAATCACCTGTGCCTGCCGGATCAATTATAACCTGCCATTTGCCATTCAGGCTTGTACTATTTCTCGCACTCACATTTATCATCGCGCTTTGACCAAAAAGCAGATCCTGATGGCTGGTGAGAACTAATATCAGCAGGAGACAATTTGTAAATAGCATTCTGAATATCTTTCTCATATAATTTTGTTTTTGTAGCCAGTTATTCCACTATTGAGTTATATAGTTCTTCCTTAAAATCTTCTTTATCCATCTGATCTCTTATTTGTTCTGCTTTCTTTTTATAACCTGCATTATTTAATAAATCGAGAATTTTAGGTTCAAGGTTTTTTGTATTGATTTTTCCTATTTTAATCCCTTTTGGTCCGACTCCCAGATCTGAAATTATATTATTCCATACAAACTGGTCAATAATATGCGGGATTATCATTGTTGCGCAACCATATTTGAGTGCCAGATGTGTTGTCCCTGAACCTCCATGATGAATTACTCCATATGTTTTAGGAAAAATCCATTCATAAGGAATTTGAGAAACAAAATGTATTAGTTCAAAATTAAATCTATCAGGTTTGGCAAGCCCTCCCGATGCTGTATTAATTATTGCCGGTATTTTATTCCTTTCAAGTATGTCAAGAATTATTTTAGTATTTTTCCCCGGTTCAGTGTTTATCATACTGCCAAAAGTGATAAACAGTATTTTATTGTGTTTTTCTAAATAATCAGTTAGGTTTTTGTCAGGTTGCCAGTGCATGATTTTTTCCCTCTGATGATATCCTGATACTTTAAGATTTTTATTCCAGTTATCGGGTCTTGAAAACAGAGAGGGGGAAATCGTGTAAATCGAGTTGTTATACTTCAGAATATTACGTATTTCTTTCCGGCTTATTTTTTCAGTGATTTTCAACCATTTTTTTGTAATCATGACGGTTGTAACCATTCCAAAATGTGCCAGCGAAAAGCTTAATTTGTTTAATATAGCACCAAAGTTGCTGTTAAAGGCAACATGGGTATGACCTTTTACATAATGCATGTAAGGCAGAGGACTTATGAAAATTGTTTTACCTCTGTTTTTCAATTCCCAGATTATCGGATATATAGCTTTCCCGTTGTAAACAACTCTGTCAGGATTTTCACTTTCTATCAGCTCATATTGTTTGTTAACCAATTCTTTATTGACATCTGTTTGATGTTTTGCCAGCCTGACAGTGGCAAGAAATTTTTTTAAACCGGAACCACTTGCACCCATGGCAGCTTTCCCGTCTTCACTATCAAGCATGTCAATAAATCCTGTTCCCAGGGAGGCAAATTCCATATTTGATTCTTCAGCAAGACTTCTAAACTGTTCCGGAAAAGCACATGTTACCTGATGTCCTTTTTCTTTCAATATTTCACCTATCGACAAGAAAGGTTCCATATCTCCACGGGTTCCGATTGAAACTAAGATTATTTTCATCTTTGTTTTTTTTATTGTTCGTGTCCTACCCACTAATATATTTAAAATATCAATCGGAGCAGATATGCTATCAGTCCCACAGGAGTTGTTGAAATCATGGGATGGAATCCTCTTTTATAGCCTTTCATTTTATACTTTTTGACTAAGAAGTATTTGTTTGCATGAAAGAATTTTGATTTTGTCTTGTTGAAGTAATAGATCATGTAAGTTATTAGTCCACCTGACAAGAGTATTATTGTTAGAATTAGTATTCTTGAAGTAAGCTTATAGTCTGATAAGAGCTGTAATTTAAGGGAGCCAATTGCCAAAACCAGAAACAGTGTCTTGGTAAAAAATCCTATTCGATGGATCATAAGAGCTTTTTTGCTCCTTGGAATTGGTATACTAACTGTCTTTGATTTAATAGTACCCATTGGTCCAACACCTCCGGAAATACCAATATTTTTGTGCATATTATAGGAGAATGGTTTTCCATCAGCTTTTAGTCCTGCCGTAAAAAAACAGTCCATTTCTTTTATAAAGTCCTTGTACTTGATTTTTGCTTTTTTCTGAGCGTTTTCTCTGGCTGCATTGGAAACATCCTGGATGTCAGTTTTTACATATTCTTCATCTGGAATATGAGTTTTAACATTATTGATGTATTTGTTATACAACAAGTTATATTTTGCTCTCTTATCTGCGTTACTCAAAATATGGTATGCTTCAAAAATCTCTATAAAGACCTCATTTGCATTTTTATTAGCACTCACATCGGGATGATTTTCAAATGCAAGCTCTTTGAATCTTTGCCTGATTGATTCTATCGATGCATCTCTTTTTAGCCCGAGGATTTTGTAGTAGTCTTTCATATAAGGTTAAATATATTAATAAAAATACTTTATTGGAAATGATGTTACGGCAATAGGGCTGAGAAACACGGAACCCACCTTCGCCAAGGCTCCGGCGGGCAATGCCTCCATGACCAATAATGGTCAAATTATTTCTTATAATTATTTACTCATATCGTAAGGCTTCAACAGGATTCCGGCTGGCAGCTTTCCAGGATTGCAGAGAAACTGTCAGCAGAGCAATTAATATGGCTGTTGATCCGGCAAGAACAAAGATCCACCACTTGAGATCAATTTTATAAGCAAAATTTTCCAGCCATTTGTTCATTGCAATGACAGCAACCGGAATAGCTATAACTAACGCTATCACAATCCATTTGACAAGATCCCAGTTGAGCATTATCATTAATTCTCCTGTTGAGGCTCCGTTGATTTTCCTCAAGCCGATCTCTTTTGTACGCTTCTGGATTGATAAAAGCGCCATGCCGAGAAGCCCCATTGAGCAGATGAATAAAGAGATTAGTGTAAAAATTGATAAGAGCACAGACTGTAGGATCTCGGCCCTGTAAACACTTTTGTACATTGAACTGACATATTCATATTGGAATGGATATCCGGGAAACATCTTTTTCCAGATGCTCTCAATATCACTCAGGGCTTTTGCCTTCATGTCTTGACGGTATGAGATCACAAAATTTAATAGCCACAGGTCATTACGTTTGAACATCACCAGTGGTTCAACTTTTTTCTTTATGCCCGATAGATGGAAATCTTTTACCACACCGGTAATTTTTCCTGCGGGGACTTCAATTCCAGGAATATTGGTGATCAGTCCAAACTCTTTTCCTACTATCTCATCCGGATTGGTGTAATTAAGCCTTTTCATTGCCGATTCATTGATGATATATTCTCCGGAACCTTCATTGTCTTTGTTCTTTTCCGAAAAATTGCTGCCGCTCAGGAAATCCAATCTGAAAATTGAAGCAAAAGAGTAATCGCATGAAAAAATACCGATATAACTGTCAGCCCTGTCTTCCGGATCTGCTACATATCCTTCCATTTTGAACTGAAAAACATCATTTGCTTCTCCGCCGGGTGGTGCAAACATTGCGGAAACCTGTTCAATGGAGCTGAATTTCAACAGCTCTTCCTTAAAAACCTCAAATTTTTTCTGAGCATCGCTGTGAACATCGCTGAAACAAATCAGATTATCTTCCTTAAAACCCATCCCGCTTTCAAGAGCGAAGCTGGTTTGCCGGCGGATAACTAACACAGCAATTATCAGCGCAGTTGAAATTGCAAATTGCAGGACAATAATACTCTTGCTTAAACCTTTTCTCGCCGTCCGCACATTATTCTTAAACTGAGTGGATGTTCTTAAATCGTTCATTCCCTGATTCATTAAAGGAAGAATGCCCGACAGAATACCGGAAATGATGAACAGGAACAAAATTGTTAAGATCAGAATTATATTACCTGTAAAAAGGTCCAGATTAATATACTTTTGAATGAGTATATCAGCAAACACCAGGAAAAATCCGCCAATTAATAAAGAGGCAGCAATGATGAAAATTCCCTCTGTTAAGAAATATTTCAGGGTCATCAGGGATGTTGAGCCGGAAATCCGGCTGACAAACAGGTATTTTTCACCGAAACCTGCCATCCCCATGTTAAGATTGGAATAGTTTGAAAGGCCTGTAATCAACAATATCAGAGAAGCTATTGCAAGAGTATATATGACATATATATTGCTGTTCGACTCAATCTCCTTCTGCTTGGCGGAATGGAGATGTATATCGGAAATATTTTGCAGATATGCTTCATTCTTTATCTGTTCGGGATCTCCTTTTATATGTGCGGCATAAAAATCTTTAAAACCGGAGGTTATTTTTTGGGGGTCAGCATTTTCTGATAATAATAAATAAGTCCAGGACCAACCGCTGAATACAGATTTATCCACGGGAGAAGCAACAAATTCAGGATGAAAATGGCTGTTCTGAGGGAAATCCTTCATGACCCCTTTTATTATATAATCTGTGTTGTTGGCATAATACTGTCCGGCCGGTATGGTCAATACCTGTCCTATTGAATTAACGTTTCCGAATATTTTATTTGAAAAGCTTTCCGATATGACAATAGAACAAGGATCATTCAGGATATTTTCAGGATTGCCGACA
>CAZKWD010000121.1:0-6752 GCA_964556175.1 uncultured Rikenellaceae bacterium | reverse complement strand
TAAAGCCATATGTAACCGAAGATCAGCATCTCTTTGAGGTCATTGGCCTTGCAGCGCGGCTCAGGCTATCAGTTGTACCGGTTCTGAATAACAAAAATCACTACAGGGGGGTTATAACTACCAATGACCTTGTTCATTACATTGCCGGCATGTCCTCAATGGACCAGCCGGGAGGGATTCTCGTACTCGAACTTATAGAGCAGGATTATTCATTCTCGCAGATTGTACAGATAGTTGAAAGCAATAACATAAAGGTTCTGAGTATGTATATCACCTCCCCCCAGGAATCAACCAGGCTGGAGGTGACACTGAAGGTAAACGCCACCGATTTACTTGCACTTATTAAAACCTTTGAAAGGTATAACTATGATGTAAAAACCTGGATTACTACCAACGATTCAATCGACAGGTTTTATTCAGAACGGTTTGATCTTCTTATGAAGTATCTTAATATGTAATTGATTATGCTTCGCAGATTCGCTGTTTTCAGTAAGGAAAATAACTCCAGAGCAAAAGATGGGGTACAAAAGCTGGTCAATGAGTGCCACAAAAGAGGCATAATGATCCAGCTTTATCAAACCCCGGGAGGACCAATTACATATTATGAGGGGGTAAAAATTGAACATTTCAGTAAACTTTCTGCTTTAACCGATCTCCCTGACATGGTTCTTAGTGTAGGAGGTGATGGAACCTTTCTCGACACAGTACTTAAGGTAAAAGACTTTGGGATACCTGTTGCAGGCGTAAATACAGGCAGAATGGGATTTCTGGCAAATATACCCGGGGATGGGATCGGCAATTCACTTGACATGCTGTGCAAAAATGAATTTGAGATAATTGAACGGTCTCTTCTCAGGATATCAGTTCCTGACGAACTCTTTGACGGAGAATCTGCCACGGCTCTTAATGAAATTACTATACAAAAGTCCAATACAAGTATGATTACGATAAATGTTTATGTTGATGATGTTTATCTGAATACATATTGGGCTGATGGCCTGATTGTCTCAACTGCCACGGGTTCAACAGCATATAACCTGAGTGTGGGAGGACCGATCCTCACTCCTGATGATGAGAGCATTATAATTTCACCTATTTCTCCCCATAACCTTACAATCAGACCAATAGTCCTTTCAGGCAACAGCAGACTGAAGATGATAATGGAAGCCAGGTCGGAGGAGTACCTGGTGACATGTGATTTCAGATATGAAAAATTACCCATTAAAAGTGAGGTCCGGATCGAAAAAGCAGAAGCAAATCTGAAAACAGTGATGCTTAAGGGTACCGATTTTTACAGCACCCTGAGGAACAGGCTGATGTGGGGGGTCGATAAACGTAACTGAAAAAAGCCCGTCATAAGCCAATCTATGGAGCGGGACTGTTACTATGAACCTATATTTATGATTTATTTTCAGACTTTTATTATATACCCTAATAATTAGATTCTTATATTTGTATCAGCAACATAAGTTGAGTTTGTTATGAAAAGATGCATTTTTATTATACTAATCTTCTGCATAGCTATTCCCGTCTCAAACGCACAATTGTGGAAGATGAGAAGATATGAACTTGTTGGTGGCGTGGGCCCTTCGTTATTCTTTGGAGATATAGGGGGCTTCTCACATTCTGATAATATCCTGGGGTTTCGTGACCTGACATATCTCCAGACAAGATTCAACATAAACGGAAATTTGAAATACAGGATAACCAGGGATATTAATATAAGATTGAGTCTGACCTACGCACTTCTGAGGGCAAATGATGAAAGAGGGTCCAATACGGAAAGGGATTTCGATGCCACAACCTCGATCTTTGAACCGGCAGTAATTGGTGAATATTATTTCATAAAGAATCAGGCTGAAAACAGCTATATTTTCGTCAGCGGTAAAGGGCCATTTTTATCCGAGTTTATAAAATCACTTGATTTTTATGTTTTTGCAGGGATTGGAGGACTCTCATATACTGTTAAGGGGAATGATGCCCTGATCACACATGGTATGGAAACAGGAGGTTTTACAGCCGTCGTTCCGGGAGGACTTGGAGCAACATTGATCTTTACACCCAATATCAACTTTGGCATTGAGGTGGGAGGAAGATATGCATTTACCGATTATTTAGATGGTTATACTTCACAATATTCCAAGGCAAATGACGTTTATTATTTTTTAAATTTTGCTGTTACCTATAAGCTGAAAACAGGGCCAACAGGATTGCCCTCATTCAGATGATAATGAGCAGGATCAGTTTTGATGAAACGATTACCTTGGATCTTCTTATCTGTTTTTCTTTCAGTTACTGCTGCAGGACAGCGTAATGCTGATTATGGTGTTTTTGCAGGTATTTCCTCTTACCTTGGCGATATAAATCCTAACAGGCTTATGTATTCGCCTCTTCCGGCCGGAGGAGTTTTTTACAGGTATAACATACATCCCAGGCATGCACTGAGAGGTAATATATTTGTTGGAGGAGTAAGAGCCGATGACCTTGACTTTAATAACAACTTTCAGCTAAACAGGGCCAGCTCATTTTCAGGATTAGTGGGCGAAATAGGGCTTCAGTTCGAATTCAATTTCCTGCCATTTACCACGCAGGGCAAATTCTGGGATTATTCACCTTATCTCGCAGCAGGAGTAGCGGTGGCTGTGCTTAATTCGGAAACCTTTACAATTCAGCCTGTAATACCATTCTCCGCAGGTTTTAAGGTCAATATTTATAAAAATATGGGTCTTGAAGTGGAATATGGTTTTCGTAAGACTTTTTATGATAACTTTGACGGCCTTAAAGATATGGTTGCCCCATCCGATTTTGCATGGTTACATAATAATGACTGGTACTCATTTGCAGGTGTTGCACTTACATGGAAGATATATAATGCCCTCGCCGGATGCCCTACTTATAACGACGTTACCGGGAAGTGGAAACGATAAATTATGACAGTAAAACAGAAAATAGACAAGAATAAGCTGCCCGCCCATATAGCAATAATAATGGACGGAAATGGACGATGGGCTTCACAGCATGGCATGAATAGGATACTGGGACATCAGAAGGGAGTGGAAGCTGTCAGAAATGTTATAGAGGCTGCAGCTGAACTTGAAATAAAATTCCTTACTCTGTATGCTTTTTCAACAGAGAATTGGGAGAGACCCGATGACGAGGTCTCCGCTCTGATGAGAATTATGGTGCAGTCTCTTAATAATGAGACTGATACAATGATAAAAAATAATATAAGGATGGCTGCTATCGGCGATGTTAACCGGCTTGCCGAAGATGTAAAAACCAGGTTGTTTGAAACAATTAATCTTACAGCAGGATCAACTGGATTAAACCTGATTGTGGCACTCAGCTATAGCTCCAGATGGGAAATAACTGAGGCTGTAAGAAAAATTGCCCTCGAAATACACAACAAAAAGTTAAATCCGGAAAATATAAATGAAACACTGTTCGAAAAACACCTTAATACAAGCGGAATTCCTGATCCTGATCTTTTAATAAGAACGAGCGGTGAATTGAGGATAAGTAATTTTCTTTTATGGCAGATGGCATATACTGAATTATATTTTACCAGGAAACTTTGGCCTGATTTTGGTAAGGATGATCTTTATGATGCTATAATTGATTTCCAGAAGCGGCAAAGAAGGTTTGGAAAGACAAGTGAACAGATTTTGGAAAAATAATGAAATAATGTTGATAAGAAGGTTTAAAAAATTTATTGTAGCACCATTCCTGATTCTACTGTGCACTCCAGCCTTTTCACAGGAAGCACAGGAAATATTTGATTATATGACAGAAGAGGATTATGTTGTGGGTGGTGTCTCTGTTTCGGGGATCAGGTACCTGGATATTAATGCACTTATTGGGATATCAGGACTTAGGATCGGGCAGAAGATTACAATACCTGGAGAGGTCGTTTCGAATGCTGTGAAGAAACTGTGGGAACAGGGACTCTTCTCAGATGTCAGGATATCAATAGACAGAATACAATACGATACGGTTTTTTTTGATATTTACCTCCAGGAGAGACCAAGAATCTCATCGATCAAAATAAATGGAATAAGACCTTCTGAAACACAGGATATTCTCGATAAAATAAACCTTCCCGTTGGATCCCAGCTTACGTCATATATTATGACTACAACATCGAAGATCATAAAGGATCATTATATCGAAAAGGGATTCCTGAACACAACTGTTGAATATGTGCAGAAAGATGATCCCGATCAGCCTAACAATGTTATCCTTATTATCAATGTAGATAAACAAGAGAAGGTGAAAATTGAAGAATTCACCTTCGTGGGCAACGAAAATTTTGAAGACAAGAAACTTCGCCGGAAGATGAAGGGAACAAAGAAAAAGAACCTGAACTTCTTCAAACTTTCGAAATTTATTGATGAGAAATTTTCAGAAGACAAGGAAGCACTTATTACATTCTATAATGATAATGGATTCAGGGATTTTACTATTCTCTCCGATTCGCTTTACAAAATATCCGATGACCGTATCGGACTGTTAATCAAGGTTGATGAGGGAGATCAGTACTATCTGAGGAGTGTGAACTGGATAGGAAACAGCGTGTACAGGAAAGAGGATCTGGACAGGAGGTTTAATGTGGAGAAAGGATCAGTATATAATCAGTCACTTATTCTTGACAGGCTTACAGGTGCAGGCGGAGCTCAGGATGCTGTGAATAATCTCTATCTTGATTATGGTTATCTGTTTTCGCAGATCGTTCCAGTTGAGGCCAAGGTTGAAGATGATTCTATTGATTTGGAAATCAGAATATATGAGGGCGAACAGGCCTATTTAAATGATATAATTATTGCGGGGAACATACGCACCAACGAGCATGTTGCACGGCGTGAACTCTATACCCTCCCGGGGGACCTTTTCAGTAAGGAAAAGATTATAAGATCTATACGTCAGCTTGGTGTCCTTGGCCATTTTGATCCCGAGAAGATAAATCCCACACCTCTTTCTGATCCTGTAAATGGTACCGTGGATCTTCTTTATAAGCTTGAGGAGAAGGCAAATGACCAGTTTGAAATATCAGGAGGCTGGGGGGCAGGTATGCTTGTGGGTACTGTAGGGGTAAGGTTCAATAATTTTGCGATGAGGAACTTCTTCAAATTGAATGAGTGGAGGCCCTATCCGTCAGGTGACGGACAATCGCTGAGTATAAGGGCCCAGTCGAACGGGCGTATCTATCAATCATATAATGTTTCATTTGTCGAACCATGGCTTGGCGGCAAGAAACCAAATACATTTTCGGTATCACTCTACAGGTCAAAGCTATCCGGTAACCAGAAAAAGGGTGAAGATGGCTATCAGGTAATGATAATTGACGGAGCTTCCATAGGTCTGGGTAAAAGACTTGATTGGCCCGACGATTTTTTCTCTCTGTACGGTGAAACTTCCTACCAGAGATATAACATGACCAATTTTACCCAGAGGACATTCTTGTTTTCAGATGGTATATCAAACCTGCTGAGCCTGACAGGAAGACTCCAGCGGTTCTCAACCAGTCCGAACCTCATTTATCCAAGAAACGGATCATCGTTTACACTTTCAGTTCAAGTTACTCCACCGTTCTCACTGATAAGCGGGAAAGACATGTCGGATGTTGATGACCAGGAAAAGTATAAATGGATAGAGTTTCATAAATGGATATTTAAAGCAGATTATTATTTCCCTCTGGATCCTGGAGATAAACTGGTTCTGAATACCCGTTTTTCATTTGGCTACCTCGGTTGTTACAACAAGGACATAGGACCGTCACCTTTCGAGTACTTCTCTGTAGGCGGGGACGGAATGACCGGTTACAGCTTCTATGGAAGGGAGATAATATCCCTGAGAGGTTATTCTTCAGGCAGCGGAGGAGTTGGTTCCCTTACACCGCTTGACCCTGAAACCGGCGCATCATCAGGTAATGTCTATTCAAAAATGACAATGGAACTGAGATATCCGATAACACTTAATCCACAGGCAACAATATACGGACTTATATTCCTTGAAGCAGGAAGAGCCTGGACATACCTTAAGGAGTATAATCCGTTCAGGATGAACAGGGCTGCTGGCTTCGGCATAAGAGCGAACCTTCCTATGTTTGGCCTGCTCGGTATAGACTGGGGATACGGGTTCGACGAAGTGCCCGATCCTTCAAGCTTCCCGGATGCCAATAAATCACAATTTCATTTCGTAATAGGTCAACAGTTTTAATAACAAATAAAATCACAAGTCATGAAAAGGTCAATTGTATTAATAGCTATAATAATTCTGACGACAGCCATAGCAGCTGGTCAGAAATATGCCTTTGTTGATTCTGAATATATCAGAAAAAACATACCTGCATTTACAACAGCTCAGGAGCAGCTTGATGGACTATCAGAACAGTGGGAAAAAGAAGTTGCTGATGGTTATACTGTTGTTGAACAGTTGTACAAGTCGTACCAGAATGAAGCTGTGCTTCTTTCACCGGACATGAAGACAAAAAGGGAAGAAGAAATTATAGCTAAGGAACAGGAGATCAAAGAGCTTCAGAATAAGTATTTCGGCATGGAAGGCGAGCTTTTCAAAAAGAGGGAAGAGCTGGTCAAACCCATTCAGGATGAGATTCTTAAAGCCATAAAAGATATTGCTGTTGAGGGTAATTATGCGGTTATCTTCGACACAGCAGCCGGGGGAAATATCCTATTCGCAAATCCTAAATATGATATCAGCGACCAGGTCCTCGAAAGATTAGGTTATAATAATTA
>CAZKWD010000120.1:0-6777 GCA_964556175.1 uncultured Rikenellaceae bacterium | reverse complement strand
ATACCGGAGCCACACTTGAAAAGGGATTTCAGAATCCACCACCAGGTGCAAAACCGCGTGTATGGTGGCACTGGATGAACGGTAATATAACAAAGGAAGGTATCCGGGCCGACCTCGAATGGATGCACCGTGTTGGAATCGGCGGATTTCAGAACTTTGACGCTGCACTGATGACCCCGCAGATAGTTGAAAAACGCCTGGTTTACATGACCCCGGAATGGAAGGACGCTTTCCGTTTCACAACGGAACTTGCAGACTCACTTGACCTGGAGATGGCCATTGCCGGTTCTCCGGGATGGAGCGAGAGCGGAGGCCCATGGGTCACACCTGAACAGGCTATGAAGAAATTCGTGTGGAGCGAAACCAGGATCGAAGGTGGAAAACCTTTTACAGGAATATTACCAGAACCTCCTTCATCAACAGGGGCATTTCAGAACACTGCCTCCGGAAGAGGATTTTCTCTTACAGGCATGACTGAGGCTCCACCGCCGCAGTTCTATGCCGATGCTGCTGTAGTAGCCTATCGTTTGCCTGAAAACGATATTTCATTATCATCATTGCAGCCAAAGGTAACCTCAAGCGGCGGAAATTTCAACCTTGCTGATCTTACGGATGGCGATCTTGCAAAAACTATGCTTCTGCCGGCAGCCAAACCGGGTGAAAAATCGTGGGTCCAATTTGAATTTTCCAAACCTGAAACTATTAAAGCTCTCACCATTGTGGGCGGTGGTTCGGGCGGTACCTTTGGATTTGGAGCAGATCCTGATAATCGTACTCTTGAAGCAAGTGACGATGGCAAAAATTTTAATAAGATAATTGATATCCGCAGCGGTGGTGTTGCTCAGAAAACGCTGACATTCAGTCCTGTAACTGCGAAATACTTCCGTTTTACATGGAAAACTCCCGAACGGCAACCACGGTCTTTCCCTGGCAGCCTTTTTGGCATAGACCTGGGAAGAGAGCCATCAGCACCTGCCGGAACACAGATCGCCGAACTTGTCCTGCATACAGTTACCCGTGTAAACCGCTTTGAGGAAAAAGCGGCTTTTGCAACTGCAACAGATCTGTATGCTGCAATGACTCCGGAAGTTGATGTAAATGAAGCTGTAAAAAAATCAGATATTATCGATCTGACCTCAAAGATGAAACCCGATGGAACACTCGAATGGACACCGGAAGAAGGCAATTGGGTGATCCTCCGCCTGGGCTATTCACTTACCGGTCATAAAAATTCACCGGCATCACCGGAAGCAACAGGATTGGAAGTGGATAAGCTGAGTGCTGAACATGTCAAAGCATATTTTAATAACTACCTCGATCAGTATAAAGATGCCACAGGCGGACTGATGGGACAGGCTGGATTGCAATACATGATAACTGACAGCTGGGAAGCCGGAGTACAAAACTGGACCGATAATATGATCCAGGAATTTATGAGCCACTGCGGCTATGATATTTTACCATGGCTGCCTGTGCTGACAGGACATATTGTGGAGAGTGCTGAGGCAAGCGAGCGATTCCTGTGGGATTTCAGAAAGACTATCGGCGATCTTACTGCTGAAAAACACTATGATCAGCTGACAGAAATACTGAAGGAACGTGGCATGGCCCGTTATACAGAATCGCACGAAAGCGGGCGTGCTTTCATAGGCGACGGTATGGATGTGAAACGCAAAGCCGCAATACCGATGAGCGCTACATGGACTCCCGGAGGCCTTGATTCCGGAACAGAGGTCGCTACACGTTATAAAGCCGATGTACGTGAATCGGCTTCAGTGGCTCATATATACGGACAAAACCTGGCAGCTGCAGAATCGATGACTGCTATAGGTTCAGCCTGGGCCTGGTCACCTGAGTATTTGAAGCCGACAGCCGATATGGAAATGGCTAATGGACTGAACCGTTTTGTAATACACACTTCAGTACATCAACCAGTAAATGATAAGATACCCGGACTTGGTCTTGGCCCGTTCGGCCAGTGGTTCACCCGTCATGAGACCTGGGCAGAACAGGCTGCTCCGTGGATTACTTACCTGGCACGCAGCTGCTACATGCTGCAACAGGGGAAATTTATTGCCGATGTGGTTTATTTCTACGGAGAAGACAATAATATAACAGCTTTGTTTGGTGAAAAGCTGCCATCCATTCCCGAAGGTTATAATTATGACTTTGTGAATGCCGATGCGCTTGTAAATTTATTGACCGTCAGTAAAGGACTGATAACCACGCCCGGCGGTATGAGTTACCGCGTACTGGCCCTCGATCCTAACAGCAAATACATGTCATTGCCTGTTCTGCAAAAGATCCGTAACATGGTAAACGATGGAGCAATCGTTACAGGTCCGAAGCCTGTAAATACGCCCAGCCTCAGCGATGACAAGAATGAATTCCGCTCAATAGCCGATCAGCTCTGGCCAGACGAAAATGGTGTTAATACTTTTGGCAATGGTAAGATCTTCACCGGACAAGAATTGGCAGAGGTTTTGAAATCGCTTGAAGTAATACCAGATTTTGAATATACCAGACCAATGGAAGATACCCGTCTTTTGTTTGTTCATCGTAAACTGGATAATGTTGATTTCTACTGGGTTAACAACCGCAACAACCGGGTGGAGGACCTTGAGGCCACATTCCGTGTTGAAGGCAGGGAAGCTGAGATATGGCATCCTGAAACTGCAAAAATCGAACAGGCTTCTTACAGTATAGCAGAAGGGGTTACCAGAGTTCCGCTGCACCTGGAACCAAACGATGCTGTTTTTGTGGTATTCCGTGATAAAGCAAAGGAAAAATCACGTATCATTCCCCGGGCAAATGAAAAGCTGCTTGCTGTTATTGATGGTCCCTGGGAAATAAGCTTCCAAACCAACCGTGGAGCGCCTGAGAAAATATCAATTGATGCCCTTGCAGCCTGGAATGATAATACAGATCCGGGAGTGAAATATTTCTCTGGTACCGGAGTATATGTTAAAACCATCATGGCAGATGAAGAATGGTTTAACGGTGACGTAAAGTTATGGATTGATCTTGGCGAGGTTAAGAACCTTGCAGAAGTTATTGTTAATGGCAAGTCACTTGGAATTGTCTGGAAGACTCCATTCAGGGTGAATGTTACTGACGTTCTGAAAGCAGGGGAAAACAACCTCGAAATAAAGGTGACCAACCTTTGGGTTAACAGGCTCATTGGAGATCAGCAAGCAGGTGTTTCAACAAAGATCACTTATACTACAATGCCATTTTACCAGGCTGATTCACCATTATTGCCTTCAGGACTTCTTGGCCCCGTCAGAATTGTGAGTCTGTCAACTGAATAAAGTACATCCGGTTTGTCAAATTTTTTTAGTTTTGTGCCCGTATTAGTTCTAAAAGAATAATTATCTGCATTATTTAATGAGTGGTTGAAAGAGTTTTAAGCAATATTAGCAGCAATAGAAGCTGCGCATTAAGTCATCCGGTTATTCTTCTTTTTTTTATTTCTTCTTGCTTTAATAACCAGATAGATTACGAAACCGACACCCAGGGCAATAAGAATATCACCAAGGTATGGGAAAATCTTATCTTTTATTTCATAAACGAAATATCCAATAACAGCAAGAATTATATTCCATATCCCTGCTCCGGCAACAGTATAAATTATGAAATTACGTATATTCATATTTGCCAGTCCTGCAGGTATTGATATTAGCTGACGTACAGCAGGTACCAGCCTTCCGATAAAAGTTGATGAATTCCCGTTCTTTATAAAATAGTCTTCAGCATGCATGACTTTTTTTTCCGATAAAAGCAGTATTCTTCCTGCTTTCGATCCGGCCAGTTTATAGATGAGGGGCCTTCCAAGATATTTTGCCAGGTAATAGTTGATCAAAGCGCCGGTTAATGCACCAATAGTACCGGCAATAACGACACCGAAAACATTCATGCCCCCCTGTGCCGCTTTATAGGCTGCAAATGGTATCACAACCTCTGATGGAAATGGAATAAATGAACTTTCTATGGCCATCAGCAAAGCCACCGTAAAGTAGTTCAGATTAGCCATATACCAGTCTAATACCGGTTGAATGATATCCATCATTGCTGATAATTCAGGTGACTAAGATAACCAACATTTTAAAATAGATGATCCGGATCTTAATCAGGATGAAAATAAGACGGCTCTCCTCTTCTTAACTATCTGAATACTACCTCCATGGCTGCCTCGTACATTTTGTGTGTTACAGCTTTCAGTTGATTCACAGGTATTTTTATCACCTTTCTGTCATAGGTCATAAGCCCGTTACACTCTATCTCAACATCAGTTGTCTGTGTATAGATTGCTGCTGATAATCCTCTTTTAATGAACGGCACTATCTGATCGAGGTATAACGAATAGGTCTTAAAAAGAGTATCAGCATTCTCGAATGATCTGTAACCCCAGTTGTTTTTTTCAAGCCATGTATGTCCTTCAAGAGGCAGACCCAGGCCGCCGAATTCTCCGAGGACAAGTGCCTGTTTTGATCCGAAGATTTCTGGTTTAGCCATCACAGGATGCGGGTAATTATGAAGATCGAGGATATGTCCTACCTCATGAAAATTACCGCCGCTGGCACTATTTACAAGCCTCGACGGATCCTTTTCCATCGTCCATTTTGTTATTTCAGCCGTTTTAAACTGGCCCCATGATTCGTTAAATGGTACCCAGACCACAATACATGGGAAATTATAGAGATGATCAATAATTGCATTCCATTCTGTTCTGTATATCATTTCCGATTTTTCTGTTCTTACCCTGTCCCTTCCTCCCTCCATGCCGGGCCTGGTATTCCACTGACCGCCGCCGAGATCACCGCTGGGCATATCCTGCCATACGAGTACACCTGTTTTGTCGCAGTGATAATACCAGCGTGCAGGTTCAACTTTTACATGTTTCCTTATCGTATTGAATCCCATTTCTTTAGTTTTGACAATATCGAAAAGAAGTGCTTCATCAGCAGGAGCTGTATAGAGCCCATCAGGCCACCAGCCCTGGTCAAGCGGACCATACTGAAAGACAAATTCGTTATTAAGCATCATTCTGAGAATGCCATTTTCATCAGCCTTCAAAGAGCTCTTACGCATGGCAAAATAGCTTTTCACCTCATCGATCACTTTCCCTTTACGGATGACCGAAATTTCCAGGTCGTAAAGGAAGGGATCGTCAGGGGACCATAATCTGGGATCTTTCATTGGCAGAATTATTTCCTTTCCCTCCGGGGATTCTATTTCAGATATCATTTCTCCGCCATTCCATGCCGATAAATGTATCATGTCGCCGGGTTGTGTGTTTTCGACATTGGCCATTACAGTTAGTATTTGCCTGTCAATATCGGGCACCTGTTTTGTTGAGATGATATAGGTTTTCGGCACCGCTTCCAGCCATACTGTTTGCCAGATGCCTGTTACTGATGTATACCATATACCGGACGGTTTCAATACCTGTTTTCCCCGGGGCTGAGGACCATTATCAACCGGATCAGTAGCACGAAGCTCCAGTACCTGCTGTTTACTGCCCTTAATGAAATCAGTTATATCAAAGAAGAACGGGTCATAACCTCCCTGGTGGGAACCGATTTTTGATCCGTTAATATATACATCAGTCAGCCAGTCAACAGCTCCAAAGTGTAACAGGATCTTCTTCTTTTTAAATGTTGAAGGAATTGTGAATTTGGTTCTGTACCATAACACATTACCCGTCCCCACTGACTTGTTGACACCTGATAATGCCGATTCAACGGCAAACGGCACCAGTATTTTTCCCTGGAATACTTTTGGAATATTTTCAGACTCAGGTGTTATTGCATAATCCCATAAACCATTAAGGTTCTTCCACTCACTCCTGACCATCTGAGGTCTGGGATACTCAGGCAACGGATTAAGAGGATCCACCTTATCGGCCCAGGTTGTTTTGATTTTATCACCGGCAATTTTCCAGCCTGAATTCTGTGCAGTGGTTATTCCGGACAATAATGTCAATACGATACATACTATCAGGTACTTTCTCATTTTTCTGTTTTTTGAATCCTTAATTAGTTCAAATGTTTTTCAATATAAAATTTTTTGACATACCCTTCACCCACCCCGGTACCGCATTCATAACTCAATACAGTTCAGTGATGAATGAATAAAACAAAATTAACATTTCCGTTCTCTTGTGCAATCAAGGTATGAGGTGAAATAATAAAATAGGTTGTTTTATCGGCATTCTTTCCACCACTTATATTCTATTTTCTCTATAATTATTAAATTGCAATAATTATCTGCTTAATGATATATGTTTTCCCCTACAGGCTTAAACTTAAATTACTACTAAAATGATTGTAGAAAAGACTTTTGATCTGCTCGACAGGTATAAAAATCTCTTTGATCAAAAAGAGGATGCTTTATGTGCAAAACAGAATGGCATATGGGAGAAGTACAGCTCAGGAGATTATATTGATTACTCATATAATTTCAGCTATGGACTTCTTGAACTCGGTCTTAAAAAGGGTGATAAAATAATTACCGTTACAAATAACCGTCCTGAATGGAATTTCGCTGATATGGGAATGTCCATGATCGGGATTATTCATGTTCCGGTATTTACATCACTCAATACAGCTGATTATCAATATATTATCAACCACAGCGAAGCAAAAATGCTTATTGTTTCCGATAAGAAGCTGTGGAATACCATCAGCCCGGCAATAACTGCTTCAGACCAGTCTCTCCTTGTTTATTCCTTTGATGAAATTGAGGGAGTAAAAAACTGGAAAGAGATAGTTGAAA
>CAZKWD010000119.1:0-6885 GCA_964556175.1 uncultured Rikenellaceae bacterium | reverse complement strand
GTACTGGTCCATGCGTAAATGGCCATAAGGAGGACGAAACAGTTTGTCCGAAGTTAACCCTGCAGCCTTATTAACATCATTGCAATATTTTTTACATGATGTCTTCCATCCATCAGGATGATTATAGCCATGATTACCTATCAGATGTCCGTTATCCTTTATTTTTCTAACCAGACCTGAATACTTTTCTGCAGCTCTCCCTGTACAGAAGAAAACAGCTTTAACACAATGTTTATCAAGCACAGACAGTAATTCCGGAGTGGATCCGGGGTCAGGTCCGTCATCGAAAGTAAGACAAAGGATCTTATCTTCAGTCTTTATCCTGAAAAGAGCATCAGGGTATAAAAAGCCTGAGAGCGACCATGGCCTTATAAGCCTCATAATCTTTTAGTTACCTGAGTAAAGCCTGCTGTAATAAAGATTCATCATAGGTTCAATCATACCTGCCAGTGAGTCATTTTGCAGATCAACCGACATATTATAAATATCAAGAAGACACTGCATATTTATACCGGTTGCATAATCAAGTCCGAATCTCTTTTCAGAACCCAGGCTTATTGAATAATCAAGATATGATTTTGAATAATTTATGATATCATTGATGATTTTCTCTCCTTCTTCTCTATTACCGGCCATGATCAGCACCTCTGCCGGACCTATGGCAAAAAAGTCATATGGCATTTTTTCCGGAGGAACTATCTCAAGACCCTCGCGGGCAGCCGCAATTGCCCTTGTTGTATCACCTGCCAGGATCAATTCCTTACCCAGGCTGCCGAATATCCTTCTGAAATTGCTGAACATCCTCCTGTTATTCTCATCAAGATATACGGAAGGATCAGATGCATTTCCCCATTTAAACTTATTCATCATATTATCGTACATCACATGGGTATCGATCATGCCGATTTCACCCTGTTCCGATACATCTATTTCTATGGGTACAATCCTGTAAGCCATGCCTTCCTGGATAAAGTATTTTTCAAGCCCTTTGTACTGGTGTGAAGGAACAGTAGTGGAATAATATACAGGCCTTCCCCATTCATTTGTTGAGAGTAGGTCCATGATTGCGAGGTCTCCTTTGAAAGCATCATCATCAGAAAACTCCCAGATCATTGGTGAGATAATTCTGTCTTTATAGTATTTCTTGACAGTACCGTTTGAAAGAACAACAGAGGTGTCGACATCAATTATGAATTTATTTGACGGAATGTAATTAAGATAATCACCCATTCCGCTGTAATCAATCATGTATTTTTTATCATCCATACTGACAAACCTTACTATCTCTTTCAGGCTGACTGGTTTATCAACTCTTGTGTTAACCGGCAGCTGGGTTCGTTTACCTTCTATGTATTTATCAGGTTCAAGACTAAGTGGCAGGGGATCAGACTTGAAAGCTTTCTGCCTCATCATATCAATATACCATCCTGCCTGGATATAGCTGAGGTTTGCCACCCTAACATCTGTTCTTACCTCTTCCACATCCTGTACATACCATACAGGAAATGAATCATTGTCGCCATAGGTGAAAAGGATGCTGTTGGGTGCGCAAGATTCAAGGTAATTGGCCCCGATATCCCTGGCGGTATAGCGTCCGGATCTGTCATGGTCATCCCAGTTCTGGAAAGCCATCAGAAGAGGGCATGCAGCTAAAAGAAGAACCAGTGTAATGAGCGTGGAAATCTTATGATTCATGAACCTCCGGAATTGTTCATACAGATACATGAACCCTATTCCAATCCAGATAGCGAAGGCATAAAATGATCCTACATACACATAGTCTCGCTCCCTGGGCTGATTCGGATACTGATTCAGATAAAATATTATAGCGATACCCGTCATAAAGAAAAATGTCAGGATAAGCCAGAATCCTTTGCTATCCCTCCTGTACTGCCATATCATGCCGGCTATGCCTATAAGAAGCGGAAGGAAAAAATATTTATTATTGCCAGGATTATTTTTAAGATCATCCGGAAGATTGTTATTTAATCCAAGGCGCGCCTCATCTATGAATTTAATACCGCTGATCCAGTTGCCGTGCAGATTATTCCCATTCCCCTGTATGTCATTTTGTCGGCCGACAAAATTCCACATAAAATATCTCAGGTACATGAATCCTGTCTGGTACCTGAAAAAGAAACGAAGATTTTCGCCAAAAGTAGGGCAGATAATTGTTTCTCTTCCCGAGCCTCTGTTAACAGTATATTTTTTGCCCTTAATCTTTCCCCAGTATTTATAAGCATTCTCATGTTCCGGATCGGAGCTGTACATGCGGGGGAATATTATTGTAAATTCCTTATTATATTCATACTCAGGACGATAATAAGGAGAATATTTGCCATCAACTTTATTGTATCCTGCAATGGCTCTTTTTACATCGACAGCAGGAGCATTATAATAGGGTCCGTGAAATTTTGGAGAACTCCCGTACTGCTGCATATTAATATAATAGGATAATGCAAAAATATCGGAAGGGTTATTCTGGTTCATGGGCGGCTTTGCCGACGAACGTATCATAATTATAGCATATGATGAATAACCGATCATTATTACTGTCAGACAGGTCATTATGTAATTAATGAGGACTTTCTTATTCTTAACAGAATATCTTATTCCAAAGACCAGCAGGGCGGTAAGAGCTGCCAGAAAAACAATGAGTCCGCTGTTATAGGGCAGGCCGAATACATTTACAAACAGCAATTCGAACCAGCCGGCAACTTTAGGAATACCCGGAATAAGGATAAAAACCATGAATCCCAATATAATAACAGCCAGAATAAGTGTATAGATTATACCTTTTGTCGTTACTTCATATTTCCTGAAGTAAAAGATAAATACAAGGACAGGGATTACAAGCAGGTTCAGACGGTGAATACCTAAACCTATTCCCATAATATATGCTATCAGGACTATCCACCTGCCCGACGCTGGTTCGTCAGCCTGTTCTTCCCATTTAAGCATTGCCCAGACCACCATGCCCAGACAAAGTGATGACATGGCATAAACTTCTCCTTCGACAGCTGAAAACCAGAAAGTGTCGGAAAATGTAAATGCCATTGCTCCCAGGAGGCCGCTTGCGATAATTGCCGGAATCTGGTTTAATTCAAGTGCAGAGTTCCGTGTAAAAACCCTTCGCACAAGATGGGTTATTGTCCAGAAGAGGAACATGATCGCAAATGCGCTTGTAATTGCTGACAGGATATTAACCATCAGAGCCGCCTTTGATCCGTCACCACCGGCGAAAAGAGTGGCAACTCTGGCTACCATCAGAAACAGGGGTGCTCCCGGCGGATGTCCAACCTGCAGCCTGAATCCCGAAAGAATAAATTCACCACAATCCCAGAAACTGACTGTTGGTTCCACTGTCAGCATATAGACAACTGATGAAAACAGTAACATGAACCAGCCTGTTATATTATTCCAGCGGCGAAAAGTGCCCCATACTGAATCCATATGTGTTGATTTAATGAAAGAACAAATAACGTAAAAAATTATTATATGAGATCATCTGATCCTCTATTTAACACCCTTTAAACCTGATCAATCTTCTCTCCCCCGGAATATTTACCCCCCGGCCCACTAAAGGGGGATTGTCTAAACCATATAGTATCTCCAGGGTTTGTTTTTCCATATCTCCCCTGCATAGTCAATCCCGATCCTTGGTCCGCTTTTAAAATCAGGCTTCAGTGCTCTGTCCTCAACCCATATTCTTTTTGAGACAGTCAGATCTTCACCATAAAATGATCTGTCAATGCTCAGTTCCCTGGTCAGTTTTCCCGGTCCGTTGAAGCCTTCTATTCCCCTTATCAATGCAGCCTGGGGGTTGTCTTTCTCACCTGTCACTATATTCAACATCCAGTACATTCCGTATACAAAATATACATAAAGCATCCCTCCCTGTCCGAACATAATCCCGGTCCTTGGTGTTTTTCCCCTGCAGGCATGACAGGCAAGATCTTCAGTCCCCCGGTATGCTTCCGTTTCTGTTATCATGAAACGCCATATTATGCTATCTCCGGTGGTGACAATAAGTGTTTTTCCGATCAGCTCCGGTGCAACATCAAGAACATCACGTATATAAAAATTTCGCGATAATCGTTTTCCCGGTTTCATTTCAGTATCTTATCTTCTTTTCATACTTGTCCCACTTCCTGAACACCTCCTCTGCCCCGGTATCATTAAATTGAATGAAGTCTATCTTCCTCTCATCGGGATCCTTGTTGATTTCATCATAGATAAGACTGTCACTGAATCCAAAAGATGCAGCTTGAGAGCGGTTAGAAGCATAAACGACTCTCTTTATTCCTGACCAGTAGATGGCCCCGAGGCACATCGGGCATGGCTCGCAGGATGAGTAAATTACACATCCGGAAAGATCGTATGATCCCAGAGCGACAGCAGCTTTTCTTATGGCAATGATCTCGGCATGGGCTGTCGGGTCACCGGAAAGTACAACCATATTGTATGCCTCTGATATTATTTTCCCCCTCTTTGCTATTACTGCTCCAAACGGTCCTCCACCCTGTGATATTCCGTTTTCTGCCAGTTTAATTGCGTGTATGAGCAGAGCTCTTTCACTTTCCATTTTTTTACTGTTATTTCCTGTCTTTTTCACTTGCCAGCTGATAAAATAAGGTTAAGTTTTGTTTACACTAATAAATTCTGTCTAATATTCTTTTTTTTTATGAAATATGTTGTATTTTTGCACACCCTAAATCCCGGGGTTTTTACATTAATTATAAATATATCAATTAAAAATAAATAACAAGTGAACACCTTAAGCTACAGAACAGTTTCGGCAAATAAATCCACAGTTGACAAAGAGTGGGTTATGATCGATGCTGAGGGTGCAATTCTTGGTCGTCTTGCAACCCTGGTTGCCAGTCTGCTGAGGGGGAAGCACAAGACAAACTTCACACCGCATGTCGACTGCGGCGATAATGTTATTGTCATTAATGCTGAAAAGGTTGTATTGACTGGCGAGAAACTGACTGATAAACAATATGTCAGGTATACTGGTTATCCTGGCGGGCAGAGATTCACATCTGCAGAGGAGTTGCTGAAGAAGAATCCCATAGGACTTGTTGAGCATGCAGTAAGAGGGATGCTGCCTAAGAACCGTCTCGGAAAGGCTCTTTTCAGGAACATGTATGTATACGCGGGAACTTCCCATCCGCATGAAGCACAGAAACCGAAAAAAATCGAACTCAACAATTAAGGTATAGATATGGAAGCAATTAATGCCATTGGAAGAAGGAAAGCCGCCGTTGCCAGGGTATTTTTAAATGAGGGCAAAGGCAAAATCACTATCAACGGCCGGGATTATAAAGAGTATTTCGGAACCGATATCCTCCATTATGTTGTCACCCAGCCACTGAATCTTTTGAATGTTGCTGATAAATATGATATCAATGTGAATCTTGAAGGAGGAGGTGTAAAGGGACAGGCTGAAGCATTGCGCCTTGGTATAACAAGGGCCCTTGTAAAGATTGATGAGGAGAACAAAAAGATCCTGAAGGCAAATGGCTTTATTACCAGGGATCCACGGGAGGTGGAAAGGAAAAAATCCGGCAGACCCAAAGCCCGGAAGAGATTCCAGTTCAGTAAACGTTAGGAATTATAATACAATCAATAGAGATGCAAGTTTAGTATCTAAATTGCAAAGACTTCCTTATAAGGAGCTACTCTGCAATTGATTGAAGGAATGTAAACTTAAATATTAATAAATGCCAAAAACAACTTTTAAAGAATTACTCGATGCCGGTGTTCACTTCGGACACCTCAAAAGAAAATGGAACCCTGCAATGGCGCCCTACATATTCATGGAGCGCAACGGAATCCACATCATTGACCTCGAAAAAACAATTACCAGGCTCGACGAAGCTGCTTCAGCCATGAAGCAAATGGCAAAATCGGGGAAAAAGATTCTGTTTGTCGCCACTAAAAAACAGGCCAAGGAGATCGTTGCTGAAAAGGTTAAAAATGTTAATATGCCTTATGTTACTGAGCGCTGGCCTGGCGGAATGCTGACCAATTTCCCGACTATCAGGAAGGCAGTCAAAAAAATGGGATCAATTGATAAGATGGCCTCCGACGGCACTTTTATGAATCTTTCCAAACGTGAAAGACTACAGATCACCCGTCAGCGAGCTAAACTTGAAAAAAACCTGGGCAGTATTGCTGACCTGACTCGTCTTCCTTCCGCACTTTTTGTTGTTGATGTCTGCAAAGAACATATTGCAGTCAGAGAGGCTAAAAGACTCGGCATCCCTGTCTTTGCAATGGTTGATACCAATTCTGATCCCTCAGAAATAGATTTCCCGATACCGGCAAATGATGATGCATCAAAATCTATTTCACTGATAGTTGACATACTGTGCCAGTCTATCGATGAAGGTCTGAACGAAAGGAAAATTGAAAAAGAAAAAGAGTTCCTTCCAAAAGAAAAGAGCCTTGCCAGAAAAGATGTTGAAGCAACAGATACTTCCGATTCGCATGAAGAAGTGACAGCTGACGAAAATGAGGAGAAATCGAAAGATGAAAATACTTCTGATAAACTTGATAATGATAAGGATGCTGTCGATTCAGATAAAGGATCAGAAGAGGAAGATTAATAGAATATTTATTTTTAAAACGATAAAGAAATAATAATGGTTACAATAAGCGCTGCTGATGTTGCAAAACTGAGAAAAGTGACCCTCGCAGGTATGATGGATTGTAAAAAAGCTCTTGAAGAGGCAGAAGGCAATTTCGACAAGGCAATTGAAATAATACGTAAGAAAGGACAGGCTGTCGCCAGTAAAAGAGCCGACAGAGAGGCAACTGAGGGGGTTGTTCTTTCAAAAACAACAGCAAATGGAAAGCTGGGAGTAATGATTGTTCTCA
>CAZKWD010000118.1:4718-6903 GCA_964556175.1 uncultured Rikenellaceae bacterium | reverse complement strand
ACATCCTTCATTGAAAGCTGAATACGCTTCCTGTCGATATCGACCGAAAGCACCTTTACCATCACATGCTGATGCATCTTTACTACGGTTGAAGGATCCGAAACATATGATTTACTGAGATTAGAGATATGAACCAGCCCATCCTGTTTTATGCCTATATCGACAAAAGCGCCGAATTTTGTGATATTTGTCACAATTCCGGGTACGACCATACCGGGAACAAGGTCTTCCATTTCATGAATATCGGCAAACCTGAACTCTTTTATCTTTGACCTCGGATCACGACCCGGTTTGGCCAGCTCATCCATAATATCCTTCAGAGTAGGAAGACCTGTGACCGGTGTAATATATTTATCAAGTACTATCTCTTTCCTTTTGTCTTCATTGCTTATCAGTTCCTTCACGTCACATCCCAGATCTTTCACCATCTTTTCAACAACATGATAGCTCTCAGGATGAACAGCGCTGCTGTCGAGAGGATTCTCAGCATTTCTTATCCTCAGGAAACCGGCGCTCTGCTCAAAGGCTTTGTCGCCCATTCTCTTTACCTTCTGAATTTCCTTCCTCGATCTGAAAGGGCCGTTTTCTGCCCTGTAATCGACAATGTTTTGAGCCAGCTGCGGACCGAGTCCTGATACATATGTAAGAAGATGCCTGCTGGCAGTGTTGACCTCTACCCCAACTGCATTAACGCAGCTCATAACCACATCATCGAGAGACTCCTGAAGTTTTGTCTGGTCTACATCATGCTGATACTGCCCTACTCCTATCGATTTAGGGTCAATTTTCACCAGTTCAGCCAGGGGGTCCATAAGGCGGCGGCCAATTGATACCGCTCCCCTGACGGTAACATCATAATCGGGAAACTCTTCCCTGGCCGTCTTCGATGCGGAATATACTGATGCACCTGCTTCGCTGACAACAAACACCTGGATATCTTTATCAAACTTGACCCACTTGATAAAATCCTCTGTCTCGCGGCTGGCAGTACCATTACCTATGGCTATGGCTTCAATCTTATAGGCACTTACAAGCGACAGTATCTTTTTTATTGACAGGGCAGTTTGATTCTGCGGCGGATTTGGATAAATAGTTTCATTATGCATCAGGTTTCCCTGTCTGTCGAGACAAACAATCTTGCAGCCCGTTCTGAAGCCCGGGTCTATTGCCAGGACATTCTTTTCACCAAGTGGTGAAGCAAGCAGAAGCTGCCTGAGGTTATCAGCAAACACCCTGATAGCCTCTTCATCTGCTTTTTCTTTTGATATATTCCTGATTTCGGTCTCCATCGATGAAGAGAGCAAACGTTTCCAGCTGTCTTCAACAGACCTTCTTACCAGTTCCGATGATTCATTCTTACCTTTAATAAAGAGTGATTCAAGGATTTCAATGGCATGCTCCCCCTCAGGTTCAATTGAAAGCTTCAGAAATCCCTCATCCTCACCACGCCTCATTGCCAGAAGACGGTGCGAAGGACATTTTCTGAGAGGCTCGTACCAGTCAAAATAATCGCTGAATTTATTGCCCTCTGATTCCTTTCCTTTTATAACTTTTGAATATATAACAGCCTCTTTACCAAATAAATATCTCAACTTTTTCCTTGCTGACTCATCTTCATTTATCCATTCGGCAATAATGTCACAGGCTCCCGCAACAGCCTCTTCCACTGACGGGACATCATCAGTCAGGAACTCTTCGGCTTTTTGCAGCGGATCAGTCTCCTGCTGTTTAAATATTATCCGGGCCAGGGGTTCAAGTCCTTTTTCCCTGGCCACTGTTGCCCGTGTACGGCGCTTCGGCCTGTATGGCAGATAAATATCTTCAAGCTCAGCCATGGTCTCAGCTGCTTTGATCTTTTGCATAAGTTCAGGAGTCATCTTCTCCTGCTCTTCAATTGATTTGATAATACTTTCCCTACGTGCATCAAGCTCCTTCAGCCGGTTATAATCATTCTTAATATGGAGCAGCTGAACCTCATCAAGACTTCCGGTCATCTCTTTCCTGTAGCGGCTTATGAAGGGAATTGTTGCACCCTCATCCATTAGTCTGATAGTGTTTTCTACCTGCCAATCGTGGAGACCAAGCTTTTTGGCAATAAGTTCTATGTTTTTATTTGTGCTCATAACTCAATGGTATAGTGGTATAGTGGTATAGTGGTATAGTGGTATAGTGGTATAGTGGTATA
>CAZKWD010000118.1:0-4618 GCA_964556175.1 uncultured Rikenellaceae bacterium | reverse complement strand
AGTGGTATAGTGGTATAGTGGTATAGTGGTATAGTGGTATAGTGGTATAGTGGTAATATGGTGTGACGGTGTGACTGTGTGACGGTACTACGGTTTGATTGCAACTTCATAGTCTTATTCTTACTATCTTCCTTCAACTCTTCAACTTTTTCAACCCACTTCAACCCACTTCAACCCGCTTCAACCTTCTTCTACTCTATATAAAGTACCAGCCCCTTCAAATACTCACCTTCAGGGTGATAAATATTCACCGGATGATCGGGAGGCTGGTTCATCTGGTGTAATATCTTCACCTTCCTTCCGGTGTTGGCAGCTGCGGCAAAGACCGATTTCCTGAAATTCTCTCTGGTTACCACCTGTGAACACGAGAATGTAAATATTACCCCTCCCGGTTTTATTTGTCCTATAGCCTTCATATTAAGCCGCTTATACCCTTGAAGAGCATTTGCCAGGACATTATTGTGTTTTGCAAAAGCAGGAGGATCGAGTATAATGAGGTCATATTTATTGTTAATATCCTTTAGAAATTCAAATGCGTCGGCATTAAATGATTTATGCCTTGGGTCACCTCCATAGTTCAGCCTGACATTCTCATTTGCCATTGTGATAGCAGCGGAAGAACTGTCTACTGTATGAACCAGTGCCGCATTTTTCATTGCATATACTGAAAATGCACCGGTATATCCGAACATATTTAGAACACTCTTACCTTCAGTATATTCTCCAAGCAGTTTCCTGTTCTCTCTCTGATCGATAAAAAACCCCGTTTTCTGGCCCGACATCCAGTCAACCCTGAATTTAAAATCATTTTCCATAACTGTCACAGGACCGGAATTTCCATAAAGAAATTCATTGGCAGCTGAGATACCTGACATATATGGAATTGTTCCCTCACTCTTATCAAAGACTGCTGTTAGTTTTTCCCCCAGCAATTCCTTAAGAATCCCGGCAAATTCTTTTCTCATCCTGTACATCCCCACAGAATGCATTTGCATCACTGCAACACCATCATAATAATCAATGATCAGTCCGGGCAGATCGTCTCCTTCAGCATTAACGAGCCGGAAGACATTTGTCTGCGAATTTGTTGTGAGACCAAGCAATTCCCTGTACTTCAGGGCGCTCCGTATTTTTACCCAGTAAAAATCAATATCAGGCTCAATGTCACTGAAAGAGAGTATTCTTACGGCTATTGATCCCGGCTGATAGTGTCCTTTTGCAAGAAAATTGTCCTTGTTATCATATACATCAACAATATCACCCTCTGCGGGGTCTCCATATATTTTCTTGATCGCACCTGAAAATATCCATGGGTGGTATCTCCGCACTGACTGGTCCTTGCCTGATTTGAGGATAATTTTTATGCTGTGCATAATTTATGGCTGTTGTGGGGTCGTTCTATAGAACGCCCGTACCATTATTATCAATTAATTGCTTATATATCTCATGACACACCCATGCATCTGTTGCTGCATAAATCTGCTGGGCTTCTGAAAGCTCCTGTGCTTCCCAGTCGGTCACCTGCTGACGTTTTGAGATCCGGAATCCCAGGACAATGGCTGCCAGCTTTTTGAGTCCCGAGCTTGTTATTCCATGTTCTTTTACCAGTTTCTGCAGGTCAACAAAGCCTTCCGGATTAAATTTCTTTACATGTTTCAGGAACCGGATATCGTCATGTACTGCCACACCGGCTTTTATCACCTTCGGATCTGCCAGAATATCTACAAGTTCCTCCGGTATTCCTATTCTATTTATCCTGAAAAGACAGGCCAGATCTGAGGTGGCAAGCTGTATAAGAGAGACCTTATTGTTTCTGCCTTTTCTGAAAGACGGGCGGGTTTCAGTATCAAAACCAAGTATCTTTTTCTCCTTAAGCCTGGTTATTACTTTCCTGTAGATCTCCAGATCGTCGACAACTACTATTTTGCCTTTGAACCACGACAGGTCATAATTTGCAAGCTCTTCCGCTGTTAAATTCTCAAGGTATTTATTCTTCATCTTCCCCCCTGAACTCCTTCTGTCTTTTTGATATGAACCATTCTGATGTATCTATGTTTTCACCAGTCAGACTATTATTATCTTCAATACTCTCTATCTCTTTTCCCGAATAGATGAATTTATGGATTGCCTTCATGGCATTTACCAGCTTCTGCCCCCATATATTTTCAAAATTCAGTCTGCATTCCCATATTGCATCGTTCATAACCTCCTGTGTGCCTGTTTGATACAGAAGCAAAAAATTCTTCATATCCTGGTAAATATCAGCCATATTCTCTGCCAGGCTTGATGGAACCAGTGTTTCCGATTCAATAAATTTCTCATCAAATAGCTCCAGGTAGTCGTTTGCTGTTCCAAATTTTTCCTTAAGGATATCATGTATTCTGTACCAGTCGGATTCGGTAACAAACTTCTCATTCTCATCCTTGAAAAAGGGTTCCAGATCTGGCAGCAATGATGCCTTAAGGTACAGCAGGGACAGCAGTCGCTGTAGAATTTTAAGTATCTCATCACCTTTCAGTTCTCCTGCATGCTCTGCATATTTGCAGTATTCATTCGCCACTGCGACAAATTCAACCACATTACGTGAATAAACAGGATCTGTCTTTTTCTCCATCTTTTTATTTTTCAGACTGCAAAAATAGGTATTTATCGCGAAAAGAGATCAGGTTCCTTCCACGACAGGAGATGTTTGTCATCCATAGTGATCTTCTTATGGTCGAGAAGCCAGCGAAGCACTTTAACCACCTTTTCTTCCGGATGACTTATTTTGCTTACAAGTTCCTGAGCATCGCACTTCTGTTCAGACAGTACATCCTTTATTTCATCAAGTATGAGATCAAACTCATATTTGCTCAGATCTAGCTCATTTCTCTCGCGGCATACATCACAGATTCCACACCTGTCTGATTCTTCACCAAAATAATCGAGCAGCATCACCTGCCTGCATCTGGTGTTAAAATCTGCATAGTCGATCATGCTGTTAAGACGGACTATATGCTTATCCTTTACATGAAGGTAATTATCAGGAGAGATCATCAGTGCCTTTCTTTCGAGTCTCTCCTCGGTAAAAATGACAAGTGCTGTTTTCTTCCCTGGAATATACCGTATTATGTTTAGCGTGGAGAGCTTCACAAGAAACTTATATACAGCATCTCTCGACAATGCGGATTTTTTAGCCAGGGCCTCCTCATTTATAGCCACAAACTCAGAAAACATACCTGTATAGGACCTTAACAGCAATTTAATGAATCCGTCAAATGATTCATTTGCCACCTGGAATTTATAAAGATCGTCGCGTCCCACAATAAAATGGACCCTTGAGGGATTGTTTATCTCTTCAGTGAATTCGATGTACCCTTCTCTCTGTAGAAAATTCAGACTGTTATATGTTTCAATAACCGGAAGACGGTATTTTGATATAAAATCGTACATATTGAAGTCAAACACATTATCTTTTCCTGAACCCTGTGGTACCTGCAAATAATTGCACAAAGCCTCATATATGTCTTTAATTTTTTTCACAGGAGGGAATTTTTTTCGTACCGAATCTTCGAGACGTTTTTTATCGGAAGGTGAATAAAGAAGTACAGCATAGGCTGGTTTATTATCGCGGCCTACCCTTCCGGATTCCTGGTAATAGTCCTCAATGCATTCAGGTATGTCCCAATGAATTACGAACCTCACGTCAGCTTTATCTATCCCCATTCCGAATGCATTGGTGGCAACTATAACACGGGTTTCACCGGTTGTCCATGTAATCTGTTTCTTATCTCTGAGCTCAACAGGAAGACCGGCATGATAAAAATCGGCGCTGATACCGTTAGATACCAGCAGTTCCGCTATCTCCTTGCTCCTTTTTCTGCTTCTTACATATACAATACCGCTGCCCCTCATCTTCTGGAGGGTTTTAATAAGATAATTCCCCTTGTCCTCTACCCTCCTGACCAGGTAAGAAATATTTTTTCTTTCAAAACTTGTCTTAAGCACATTTTTTTCCCTGAAACCGAGCTTCTCTATTATATCATCAATAACATGAGGTGTAGCAGAAGCAGTGAGAGCAAGAAAGGGTACTTTATCTGATATCATGTCGCGTATTGATGCTATTCTCAGGTATGAAGGCCTGAAATCATATCCCCACTGCGATATACAGTGTGCTTCATCAACAGCCACCAGGTTAAGGTTCAGACGTGGTAGTCTTGTCCGGAAGATCCTTGTTGATATCCTTTCAGGAGAAATATAAAGAAACTTGTAATCTCCATATATGCTGTTTTCCAGTGCAATATCAATCTCTTCGGCCGACATACCGGAATGAATAGCCAATGATCTTATCTCAAGCGAATTAAGCCTGTTGACCTGGTCTTTCATAAGTGCTATCAGGGGCGTAATCACAAGGCAGATTCCCTCATTTACCAGTGCCGGCACCTGGAATGTGATTGATTTGCCTCCTCCCGTGGGCATCAATCCCAGCGTATCCTTTCCCTCTGCAACTGATCTTATTATTTCCTCCTGCAGGGGCCGGAAAGAGGTATATCCCCAGTATTTTGTAAGTACCTGTTTGTAGAGTTCAATATTCATTATTCTGAAACTGATGGCATATACAAAAATACAATAGATCGGA
>CAZKWD010000117.1:0-6928 GCA_964556175.1 uncultured Rikenellaceae bacterium | reverse complement strand
TCCTTTATCATACATATCTGCCCTTTCCAAAGCCAGTTTTAAGGTTGGACTTTTCGATCCGGGAACAAACAGTAATACCTTCGACCTGATGATTGAATTAAAGAAACCTGTCGCTGTCAAGGATTACCTCACCAATGTGGTTCATTATCTTGAAATGATAAATTCAGGGTCATCTGTTGTAATTGACAAAACCCAGCTATGAAAAGATTCAGAGGCACAGGTGTTGCCATCGTAACACCATTCAAGAATGACTCAAGTATTGACTTCGCTGCCATGGGCCGCGTTATCAATCATATTATCGGAGGAGGAGTCAATTATATAGTCGCTATGGGTACTACCGGCGAGGCTTCTACCCTAGGCAAGGACGAAAGACAGGCTCTGATATCTTATGTTGTTGAAGCAGTTGACAACCGTATACCGGTTGTTACGGGAATAGGCGGTAATAATACCCAGGAAATCATTAACACAATAAGAGAGCTGAATCTGGAAGGAGTTGATGGCATATTATCTGTTGCCCCATATTATAATAAGCCGAGCCAGCGGGGTATCTTTCAACATTTTAAAGCCATTGCAACCTGCAGTCCACTGCCTGTGATCATTTACAATATTCCGGGAAGGACATGCTGCAATATCAGTTCCGACACATGTATTGAGCTTGCTCATGCATGTGAAAACATTGTTGCAGTAAAGGAGGCCTCGGGCGATCTGGCTCACATAATGAGGATAATAAAAGGGAAACCGGAAAATTTCCTTGTAATCTCAGGTGATGACATGCTTACACTGCCAATAATAGCAGCCGGAGGAGCCGGAGTTATTTCAGTACTTGCAAATGCCTATCCTGCACTGTGCAGCGAACTGGTAAATAACCTGCTGAAAAACAATTTCAAAGCTGCCCGTGAAATACAGTTTCGTTTCCTGGAGATAATCGAACTATTATTTGCTGATGGTAATCCTGCCGGGATAAAGGCATTTCTGAGTATTATGAATCTATGTAACAACAATTTAAGATTACCGCTGGTTCCGGTAAACCGTACAGTTTTTACAAAGATCCAAAAAGTAATTGAAGAGGCCGGATAGACCCGGTTACTATTAATCAGGTATTGCCGATTGTGCACCTGGCGCACCTGGCGCTCCTGCAGCTTTTTGTGCACCATGGCAATGTTTGTATTTCTTCCCGCTTCCACAGGGACAAGGATCGTTTCTTCCCACTTTCTTATCTACTCGCACAGGTTCAGTTTTCCTGTCCTTGTCCTGAGGACTGCCCCCGCCTGTTCCGTATTGCGTGAAATCGCTTTTGGATGTCTTCAGGTTCTCCACCTGCCTGCGCCTTTGTGCTTCTTTCACCTGCTCAGGGTCCTGGGTTGGAATATATCCCTTCATCAATGTACTGACAACATCCTTATTCACCTTGTCCAACATGGTTTTAAATAACTCAAAGGACTCAAACTTATAAATCAGAAGCGGGTCTTTTTGTTCATAAGTAGCATTCTGAACCGATTGTTTCAGTTCATCCATTTCGCGAAGATGCTCCTTCCATGCTTCATCTATTGTTGCAAGAACAACAGTCTTTTCATAAGCTTTTGCCAGCTCCTTACCTTCCGACTCAGCTGTCGCCTTAAGGTTTGTTACGACCTGAAACACTCTTACGCCATCTGATATGGGAACAACAACATTTTCATATACATGTGACATACGCTCATAAACATCCTTCAGCACCGGATAAGCCTGTTGTGATATTGATTCAACTTTCCTTTTGTATGTATCCAGGACTTTTGCATAGATTTTTTCGGTTACTTCCTGCGCACTTATTTTCAAAAAGTCGGGAGAAGGCACCGGCGAATCTATTGAGAATGAACGTATAAGATCAAATTCAAATCCCTCGAAATCTCCTTCAGCATGATATGTATCTACAATACTTTCGGTAACATCATACATTGAGTTTGCCACATCAACACTTATTCTTTCACCAAGCAGGGCATGCCGGCGTTTCTTATATATGACCTCTCTCTGCGAATTCATCACGTCATCGTATTCAAGAAGTCTTTTACGGATGCCGAAGTTATTCTCTTCTACTTTCTTCTGTGCCCTTTCAATGGATTTTGTGATCATTGAATGCTGTATCATTTCACCATCCTTGAGACCAAGGCTATCCATTATTCCGGCTATTCTTTCCGATCCGAAGAGCCGCATAAGTTCATCTTCGAGTGAAACGAAAAACTGTGAAGAACCTGGGTCTCCCTGTCTTCCAGATCTGCCTCGCAGCTGTCGGTCAACTCTTCGCGACTCGTGTCGTTCTGTACCGATAATGGCGAGTCCTCCTGCTTTCTTTACCTCGTCGGTGAGTTTTATATCGGTACCTCGTCCGGCCATATTTGTAGCTATGGTAATTGTACCCGACTTACCTGCTTCGGCAACGATTTCTGCTTCCCGCTGATGCAGCTTTGCGTTCAGGACATTATGCTTTAATCCTTTCATCTTAAGCATCCTGCTCAGCAGTTCAGATATCTCAACAGATGTTGTCCCAACCAGCACCGGTCTTCCCTGATGATTCAACTCCGATATTTCGTCTATGACAGCATTATATTTCTCCCGTTTTGTTTTGTAGATGATATCTTCCCTGTCATCCCTGATAACCGGTTTATTAGTTGGTATGACAACCACATCGAGTTTATAGATATTCCATAATTCTCCGGCTTCTGTTTCTGCTGTACCTGTCATCCCCGCAAGCTTATGGTACATCCTGAAGTAGTTCTGAAGCGTTATTGTTGCATAGGTTTGTGTTGCAGCTTCAACCTTCACATTCTCTTTTGCTTCAATAGCCTGATGAAGTCCGTCGGAGTACCTTCTGCCTTCCAGTATTCTTCCTGTCTGCTCATCAACTATCTTCACCTTGTTGTCCATTACAACATATTCCACATCCAGGTCGAACAGGGTCCATGCTTTAAGCAATTGGGTCATTGTATGAACCCTTTCCGATTTTACTGAATAATCCTGCAGAAGCTCATCCTTTTCTTTAAGTTTCTCACGCTCGCTTTTCCCTGATTTTTCAAGCTCGGCTATTGATGATCCCACATCGGGCAGTATGAAGAAGCTTGCATCCTCAACCGAGGTTGAGATAAGATCAAGCCCTTTCTCAGTCAGCTCTATCGAATTTACCTTTTCATCGATGACAAAATAGAGTTCATCAGTTACTTTCGGCATATCCTTGCTGTTATTCTGCATATAGAAGTTTTCTGTCTTCTGCATCAATGACCTATTTCCCTCTTCACTCAGGAATTTAATCAGGGCATTATTTTTTGGAAGGCCTTTAAATGCCCTCAGGAGAAGCTTGCCTCCCTCTTCTGTTTTTCCTTCAGCTATCAATCGTTTTGCATCTGCAAGAATCTGTGTAACAAGCTTTTTTTGAGCAGATACCAGCTTGTCAACCTTTGGTTTAAGCTCATCGAATTGCTGTGTATCACTTTTAGCTGTTGGTCCGGATATTATAAGGGGTGTACGTGCATCATCAACCAGCACAGAATCAACCTCATCAACAATGGCATAATGGTGTTTGCGTTGTACAAGATCTTCAGGGTTTATAGCCATGTTATCCCTCAGGTAATCAAATCCAAACTCATTGTTGGTACCGAATGTGATATCAGCATTGTAGGCTTTTCTCCTGTCGGCTGAATTAGGCTGATGTTTATCAATACAGTCAACTGTCAGGCCATGAAATTCATACATGGGACCCATCCATTCCGAGTCGCGTTTTGAAAGATAATCGTTAACTGTCACTATGTGTACGCCCCTTCCAGCCAGGGCATTTAAAAAGACTGGTAAGGTTGCTACAACAGTTTTTCCTTCACCTGTAGCCATTTCGGCTATTTTCCCTTTATGCAGGGCAACCCCTCCGGTAAGCTGAACATCATAGTGTACCATATCCCACACTATCTCATTTCCGCCTGCAATCCAGATGTTTTTCCAGTAGGCTTTATCACCTTTCACAGTTATGCTCTCCCTGGTAGCTGCAAGATCCCTGTCATATTGTCTGGCTGTCACTTCAAGAGTACTGTTTTCCTTGAATCGTCTGGCAGTCTCTTTCATTATTGCAAATCCGACCGGAACAGACTCACCAAGTATCTCTTCCAGCTTATCATCTATATGCTTTTCTATTTTATCAATCTGGGCATATATCTCTTCTTTATTATATACATCCTCTTCTGTCTCGGCTTTCTCTTTAAGAGATCTTATTTCTTTCTCGTCTTCCTCAATATATTTAAGTATTACTTTCTTCAGTTCCAGTGTTTTATCTCTCAACTCGTCATTCGAGATATCTCTTAGTTTTTCAAATTCCATATGGACCCTCCCGACATAAGGATTAATTTCCTTAATGTCCTTCTCATACTTGTTCCCCAGAAACAGTCCAAGGACTTTTGTAATAACACTCATTTTTATCTGTTTTACAGAATCTTAAAATTCACGCAAAATTAATCTATTTTTCCGATATTGAAATGTAAATACCGGGACAATACATCAGGATTGCATGAGGTGGAAAATTACATGCAAATTTCCTGCCATCTGTTGTGAAAGTGTATTTTGGCCATAGCTGGCACCATATTGCCTATTTTATCAGAGCATATTTTATTATTCTCCTGCTGTTGTTTCGCTGCAGTACAATAAAATATATTCCCTGTGGCTGATCAGTAATATCTATTGTCAGTATCTCGCCTCCTTCAGTCAGTCCCGTCATTATTCTGGCCCCTGTTGAATTATAAATATCATACCTGTATGGTATACCAGCACTTTCCGGATTCTTTATCATTACCAAGCCTTTGCCGGGATTGGGGTATGCAACAGCTGTTTCAAAGACAGTATTTTCGACCTGGTCTATAACCGGACCGATATGAAAATCTTCAATAGCCCAGCCCCAGCCATTGGCAAAAGGATCAGAGAAAAGTCTGAATCTGATGAGTAAAGTGTCGCCCGGAGAGATGGATGAAGAGGTTTTGGGGAACATAGTACGGCGGATCATCATAGATTCCTTACCCAAATATGTTGAGTTCATGCCATCAACAGAGCTGTTATAGGCTGTTTTCCATGCTTCTATGTACCTGGAGTCATATCCGTCAAACAATGGGTACCATGTTTTACCATAGTCACCTGAAGTTTCCACGACAACATAATCGTAAAAATCCTCTGACCCGAATTCAGAATCCTCCTCGCCCGGCTCAACGAGTACTAATTCCATAAAGCTGATTATCATGCCATTAGCATCAAATTTAAAAGGATGCCTGAGCATGGCTGAAAAATTAAGTTCTCCACCTGCTGTATCAGGACTTTCATAGGGATGTTCCGTATGTAGTCCGTAATTGGAAAAATTGTCTGGCTTGTTAATTCCGAATCCCACAATGAAGAAATCATCGGTTGCATCAGAAAAGTCAGAAGAATAACTTTCAACTACAGTACTGATATCTTCAATATTGACTGAGTAGAAACCTTCGCCTGGAATCATTTTCATATTAGGAACAGAGGCCTTGTCATAAGCTAAAATCCTGTAACATAAAGAATCGCCTCCCTGGAGTGAAAGGGCAGATGCATTAATTGTTGTGCTGAATTCAGTTTCGTCTGTAGCTTTAAGACCGGTAAACATACTGGGGCCGTCATTTACCTTATATTCTATATAAACAGTATCTATTCCTACATTATCAAAAGCCTGGGCCTCAAATCTGATAGTATCAACCTTATCAAAATAGTACTCTGCCGGTGTATGAGTTATTACCGGTTTTACAGTATCCAGCCCTATATTTACATCGTAGTGGTATTCGCTTATATATGAAGGAGAACGATACATCCTCAAAAAATGATCTTCCACAAACATATAGTATTCAAGTTTTGTCTCGTAAGAAGTTATCAGAATTGTTGAATTGAAATTATCGTCTGAAAGCGGTGAAGTCATATATACTGTATCACAGGTATTGAACTCATCAAACGACCATACCAGCCCGACTTTATCACGGTTATAGGTTGTATCAGATACAATTGAAACTGATATGTCTATATCCGGCAGATGCTCTTCAGTGTCCGGAGGATTCTCATGGACTATCCTTGTATTGATCCAGCCCAGGTCATTCAGCATTGACATTGTCAGCTGTCCCGGATCATGAATGGCCTCCCCCTTATCAATAAAGGGTGTCATCAGTGCATCAATATCAGGTGTTGCATCATCATCGAGATGAGCAATACTTGATCCGGCATCATAGGTTGATGGAGCATACAGCCTTACTCTTTCCCCCGAATTATAACTCCTCAGCACTGGACCATTAAAATAGACCTCTCCACTTGTAATCTGTTCCTTGAGCTCAGCTGAGGGATTTAGAAATAACAGGGTATCAATCAGTTTATTACCGTCAATGTTTTCAACGAAAGTATCATAAATTACAGGCCGTGAATCTGCTCCCCAGCTACCTGAGGAAGCATCAGCATACATACTATCAAAAAAGCCCAGTCCATGAATAAATTCATGTATTATAACCGTAAGGAGGTCATATTGTGTTATGGGAGTATTTCCATCAGTACCGACATACCAGTTAACATCAGTATTAATGTTTATATAGATATCACCTGACATCTCATGATTAAGCTCCTCACCGTAAATCTTTTCAGCCAGTGCCAGAGGGTAATAAGCATCGGGATAAAGCGCGTCTATATCCCGTCCGTCGGCAAATGCACCAGGACTGGAATTAGCAAGAACTCCGGATGTCATACTAGCTGCTGTAACCATGGCAGTTATTTTTGTATCAGGAGGCAACAGGGATTCAAGTATGGAGACAGCATAATTGACCACTGTTCTTCCCCACTTCGGCACATCTGTATAATAGACTGTTATCGAACCTCTGCTACCCTTCAGAGCTTCACTCTGAAAAAAGCTCTTTGGCGGAGGAATATATAT
>CAZKWD010000116.1:4412-7004 GCA_964556175.1 uncultured Rikenellaceae bacterium | reverse complement strand
GGTGAACTCTGTTACATCGCTGATTGGGATCCCGGTTGTGTTATGGGTAATACTTCGCAGAAGGAAAGAAACTGGTATATTCTGATGGATACTGAAAGCAATAAAATCATAGTTCTCGAGTCATTACGAATCGGTTATGCTTCGGGGAAACATACAAAGGAGCTTGTACCTCCAATCAATGCCTCTTCAGATAGTGGTGAGCTTATTGCTGTTATCGGCAGAAACGGTATTGGAAAAAGTACTTTGCTTCGTACATTGACAGGATTACAGGAATCCATGGGAGGCCGGATGTTTCTGAATAATAAAAACATTGGAGAATATAACCGGATGGATCTGGCCCGTAAAATAGGATATATTTCAACTGAAATCGTCAGGGCAAGCAATATGACGGTTTTTGATCTTGTTGCACTTGGCCGGTTTCCGCACACCAACTGGCTTGGGAGAATAGACCGGGCAAGTCAAATAGCAATAGAGAACTCCCTGAAAAAAACAGGACTGACTACTTTCCGGAAGAGGAATATTTCGGAACTCTCTGACGGAGAGAGACAGAAAGCAATGATTTCACGCGTTCTTGCCCAGGATACTGATATTATGATAATGGATGAACCAACGGCATTTCTTGATATTTCCAGCAAGTTTGAGATCATCAATCTGATGCTTGAACTCACCAGGGAAGGAAAAACAATAATCTTTTCAACACATGATTTTAATGTTGCTGTAAATCAGGCTGATAAGATATGGTTCATGTTGGATTCAGGACTTCTGGAAGGTGCTCCGGAAGATCTGATGCTTGGCGGTTCATTCGATCACCTCTTTGAATCAGCAATAGTAGGATTCAATTCCGATGACGGCAGTTTTACTTTCATGAAAGAACCACGTGGAAATATTTATGTCTCAGGAGAAGGAATTATCCGGAAATGGACAGAGAGAGCTGTTGTCAGAGCAGGGTATAATGTTTCAGATAAGGAAATCGATATTACTATAGAAAGCCCGAACCATAGAGACAGAAAATGGCTGATGGTTACAAAAGAATCAACTGAGCATTTTGACTCAGTATATGACCTTGTGCGGCGTCTTCAAAGATAATTACATGTTATATTTCCGGTAGTTGTCAATAAACGAGGGAATGTCATCCACTGAAAGCTTTTTAGCAATTATCGTTTTATCCCTGTTCAGAATGTAAATCATGGGAGTAGCCTGGACATTATAATAAAAGTCAAAATGGGTGAGCCTTTCAGGATCCCATCCATTTATCCATGTTAACCCGTATTCCTCAATATATTTTGACCACAGTGATTTGTCATCTATAGTACATACAGAAAATACTTCAATACCTTCATCTTTTGTTTTTTCATAAAACGTCTTGAGCTTGGGTGTCTCTTCCTTGCAAAATCCGCAGTTTGGTTCCCAGAAATAGAGAATGGTAAAATCCTTATCGATATCATAAAGGGAAACAAATACTCCTTTATATGAATCCATTACAAGGTTTTTGGCCTTCATCCCAATCAGGTTATTCCTTATGAGTTCAACCTGTCTGGCAAGGTCCACCCTGAAATCATTGGTTATCCAGTCTGCTTTTCCTGAGAGATAAATATCATCAGCAAGCTTAACAATAACTGCATCATGACCCATTATTTCACTCTCACGGAAATGGTTGAAGAGATAAACGGCTACAAACTGAAATACTTTATTATTATCCTGACATTTTGCTATTACCCTGTCAATGGCTTTGTTAATTGAGTCGGGAGACTGTATCACAACATTCCGGAAGAAAGCATCAAGCCGGGCATATAATAAAGGTGTACGCAACAGCCTCTCATCTGTAAAATTCAGGTTATCAAAAAAATGATCCTTATTGTAGTTGTATCCTAGTGCCCACCTGACGGAATCCGGATTATGGGTGCCCTCGGGTACAGTAAATTCGGGTACCTCAACAGGCAGCATTGATTTTACAAGTATGGAGAGCAAATTTTCCTTGTTCTTTTCTACAATGCTTTTGAGATAGGATTTCATCGATTCTTCCAGTTGCTTCTGCTTTTCCGTGATGATCTTCAGTGAATCACTGTTTTGCCTGTTATTTTGTATCCTCCTGGATAATGCCTGGCCCTGGTGCTGAAGCGATGACCACTTTTTCTGGTATTCAATGAATTCCGAATTTTCATCCGAACCGGTGAACCTGAGTGTATTGAAGTAATCATCATAGTCGCATGTAATAGAAAAGATCTGGTCGTCTGAAGCAAGAAATTCAAAGTAGTTCCTGCCGGGCAGTACAACCATGTAAATTCCCTGCGGAAGGCTTTCCTTACCTGAAAATATTCCATGACCTCTGCTGTCGAGCTTAACAGTATCCTTAATGTACTGCTTTTCACCGAAATGATACGCAAGATAAACTGAAGAATCCCTGAGACCTGATATTGTCAGTGATATTTCGTAATTATTCTTTAACTGACAGAAACCTGATACTGGCAGAAGAAACAGGATGAAAATAAAGATACTCTTTCTCATAAGAATATAAGGCTGTAAAAGATGGTGACAAAAATAGTCATTACAATTTTACTGCCAAATTCATAATTTTTCAACATAAAGAAATAT
>CAZKWD010000116.1:0-4312 GCA_964556175.1 uncultured Rikenellaceae bacterium | reverse complement strand
GGAAGATCTGCAATAAGAAACAGGCTGGCACTAGAAGCAAAAGGTGACTTTCTGCTGTTTATTGATGCGGATACCATGATTCCCTCAACAGCAGAGGCTTACCTTAAAAACTGGATAGATACGATGTCATTAGCGAGGGTTATCTCTGGAGGTGTCCTGTATCATGAAAGTCCTCCCGGAGACCCTGACAAAATATTGAGATGGAAATACGGAATTCAGAGAGAACAACGAAAAGCTTCTCAGAGGAATAAACATCCGCACGCCTCCTTTTCTTCTTTTAACTTCCTGATCGATCGGTCAATATTTTCAAAATCACGCTTTAATGAAGAGCTCAAGCAATATGGACATGAGGATACCCTGTTCAGTTACCAGCTAAATAAGGCAGGGATAAATATTTTGCATATTGATAATGGACTTTTTCATGAGGGATTGGAGTCAAACGGGGAATACCTCCATAAAACAAAACAGAGCCTCGAAAATCTCAGCCGTTTATATGACCGCGTTACTGATAAGAAAACCTTTATTTCATCAGTAAGGATGCTTCGTCTTTATGACAAATTACGCCTGATCAGGGTGAGGCTGATACTTGTCGCGATCCTTGTACGCTTCAGGGAAAGAATGGAAATACGGATCGATTCTGCAAATCCCCCAATGTGGCTGTTCCATTTTTATAAAGCATGTATCTTCTGCGCTTATCGTGAAATTCACAGAAGGAGAAGAAGAATACTCCCTGTTATCATCCCTGAATCTCTTGATCTGTAAATAAATAATTAGGCAGTGCGAATGCGGATATTGGAGTTATTATATCCCTGAATTCGTATTTGTTTGGGCGGATCAAAGATCAATTCTCATCAGGTCAACATTTCCGTCAGGTCTTCTTTCGCCCTTGAGAACAAAACTAAATCTGTTTTTCATTGTGCACAGAAAGAAATCAGTAGGAGGGGAGAAGTTCAGGTTTACGGGGTCAAAAAATCTTTTGCCTGCTCCATATTTCAGGTCGCTGATCCTTTTATCAAAATCTGTCTCTTTATTTTCGAGACCTGATTTTATCATTTCTGCACAGATGATATCTTCTTCAGAAGAGATAGTACCCCGATATCCCATGGCAACAAGGGATACATTTTCCGGGTTCAGAGCTTTTATATACCTTGTCACAGCATCGGCATTAACAATACTCCCGGTCAATAATACATCTGCATTTACCGCGTTTATCAATCCACGGGTACCCGCAGTGGTGGTTTGTATTACTGTTTTACCACTCAGGTCAGCCTTGATCATTTCAGTGGGACTGTTCCCAAAATCAAATCCTTCAATGTTTTTCTCATCACTTTCACCTGAAAGCACACAATTCTTATAGCTATTACGCAATTCAAATGCTTTCTGCACTTCTGATGTGGCTATTATTCTTACAGCTCCTGCATCAGATGCATAGCAGGCTGTAGAAAATGCCCTGAAGACATCTATTATCACTGTAACACCCGTGGATTTTTTCGCTCCACTTATAAACTCAAGGATTTCTATCTTCATGATTTAAAATCATACTGAGTGAAAATAATAATATTTTTTATTATACACCTTTCCTATTTTGTATATTTGAATCAGGAACTAACTGTGTTCTATCTTACTAATAATATGAAAATTTAAACCATGGCTAATCCTGTATCATGGGCTCTGAACCAGGCTAAAAAGTGGAATGATGCAATATGGCACACCCCGCTCTCAGAATTATCAAGGAATAAGACGTTTTTAATCAAACAGTTGCGGATCCTTTTTATAGCTGGCCGCGGTTCATTGAAAGACAAGGTTCAATTACGGGCTTCAGCCCTTACATTTTATACTCTTTTATCAATTATTCCTGTTATTGCTATTGCATTTGCCATTGCAAAGGGTTTCGGGCTTGATCAGAACCTTGATGGCCTTATTACAAATTCAAAGGATTTTCAGTCATACAGTGAAATTCTTAATCCTCTGCTTACGAGAGCAAGACTTACAATACAGGAAACAAGAGGAGGCTATATTGCCGGAATAGGAATGATCATACTGTTCTGGTCGGTGGTCTCGTTACTTGAGCAGATAGAAAGTTCATTTAACCACATATGGCAGATAACCTCTTCCAGACAATGGCACAGAAAATTCACGGATTATCTGACAATAATGGTTTTTGCACCTGTGATACTCATTCTTTCAAGCAGTATCACTGTGTTTATCAGCACCGAATTAACTGATTATATTTCTAAGGCACCGATACTGTCATTTTTTAAGCCAGTGATAAGTTTTCTTATCAAATTTGCCCCCTTCTTTCTTACATGGCTTATCCTGACACTATTATTTATTGTAATGCCAAACGCAAAGGTCAAGTTTCTGCCTGCTCTTGTTTCAGGGATCATCACAGGTTTGTTGTTAAAAGGCCTGCAGTGGCTTTATCTTGATCTTCAATTCGGAATAACAAAACTAAGTGCCATCTATGGAGGTCTTGCTGCTATACCTTTGTTTATCATCTTCCTGCAAACAACATGGACACTTGTTCTTATTGGAGCTGAACTCTCCTTTGCCAACCAGAATATCTCTCGCTATGAATTTGAATCTGAGGCGCTGAATGTGAGCTATTTCCAGAAACGGGCACTTGTAATTCTGATCATGAATATGATTATCAGAAATTTCGCTGTCGGTGAAAAACCTGTCAGTGCCGAAAAAATAGGAAAAACTCTCCAGATACCTGTTCGCCTGGCCCGCGATATTCTCCAGGATCTAGGCAATGCTGATCTTGTGTCGATTATTCATGAAAATGAACAGAAACAGAGGTTGTACCAGCCGGCACTTGATATTAATAAGATGACTGTGAATTTCGTACTTTCAAGGCTTGATAAAAAAGGAATTGAACAACAGTTAGCATTAAGAAATAAAGATTATGAAAAGGTAATTACGATTCTTGAAAAATTTGACAAACTCAAAACAAAATCTGACCACAATATTTTAATCAAAGATCTTTGATTGCATCTGCCTGAATAACAACATCTTTAGGACGCCTTTTCTTCCTGGACTTTTCAACATAACTTACAAAATCAGTAAAGGAGTCCCATTTGAAAAACAGATAATGGGGCATTGGAACAATTATCTGCCTGGTATACTTTTCTTTTTTCCAGTAACTCTTAACATTCCGTGTTGGGAATATACGGTCACTTTCGCTGGTAACAGCATAATCCCATCTGAAACCAGGCTCGGTTTGTTCCATTATCCTGTTGTAGAGCCATCTGAGTTCATCATGAAGCGATTTTATTTTTCTGTGTGGAATCCGGTCAGCATTAGTCATATATGTTTTCTTGTCACCGAACATCCTTAAATAAAATTTTTCCATGTTTGTCTCTGAAATATTTTCCAGGGTGCCTTCAAATATTTTAAGCGGAATTCCAAACCTGTCATCTGCGGGTATCGGAGTGCCGTTTACGGCAATGGTCAGATCGGGTTTGATACCTGTTTTCGAAGAAAGGTATTCAGCTGCCCATACGCCAAGTGACCAGCCTATTATAGTGATTTTCCTGTAAACCTTCATTTCTGGTAATACCAGAGCTTCATCAGCAGAATAGTTATAAAAAAGAATAAAATCAAATTCATCTGTACATAATGGAGTGAAGACATTCTCATCAGCTCCCCATCCCGCGAAAAGAACGATAAGCTGATCATTCTTATCCATTCGTCTTATATACGTCTTCATTGTACTATATCAGAATAAAAATCAGGATTACCCTGCTTACCCAAATATAAAGATACTTTAAATTTTTACTTATGATACAAAGTTGTAGATGTGATGGGAGACACAGTATGATATATATACAAAAAAAAAGAGGAGAAAGGGCGGTTGTGAAAATCAGGGAGCGGGTTTTATTTATGAGATAATTCCCGTGTCTACTGTCTGATAAAAGGATGGAACCATGGTAAGCTGGCGCTATTCCTTAAGTTCCTGATGTGAAAGTCAATGTCTGCAATATAATCCTATCGATTTTCACTCCCAACCCTTGCTCATCTCCTCTTATTACCAATAGCATGAGCTAAATACAAATTTAGAAAATTAAAAACACAAAATCAAATTTATATTAAAATTTTTAATGCAAACTCTTGTTAATAATTGTTAAAATATTTCTTAAATTTGATAATAATCGATTTGAAAATCAACTTTATACCATGGTTGCAGAACTTGAAAAAATAGTATATGATGATAGTGGAGGATTCAGAGCATCATATATAAACGACTCAGGAGGGTTATGGCATTATCACCCTGAATATGAACTAGTGTTGAATCTAAAAGGCAATGGCA
>CAZKWD010000115.1:0-7078 GCA_964556175.1 uncultured Rikenellaceae bacterium | reverse complement strand
CCTACAAGAGACTGGCAGCGATGGAGTACGCAAAGCCAGAAGAAGAAACTGTTAATTAACTAAAAAGCCATCCGAAAGGGTGGCTTTATTTGTCTTACAGTCTTAAAGTCTTGCAGTCAACTACCTGAATCTTATCCCAGGTAAAGATTTTAATCTATAACAGTCATTATTCATTACACCATTACACCATTATACCGTTGTACCGTTTATTTTTTATTTGTAATTTTGCTGCTTTAATAAAATGGGACGAATTATAGGAATAGACTATGGCAAAAAACGTGTGGGTCTGGCAGTTACAGATCCACTGAAGATATTTGCCTCACCCCTGTTAACAGTAAACACACAGGAATTTGACAGTTTTATTGATGAGTATATCAAAAAGGAACAGGTAGATGGATTTGTTGTAGGCTATGCCGTTCAGATGAACAATACACCAAGTGAATCTGTTAAATATATCGAACCTTTTATAAAAAAGTTGAAAAAGAGATTTCCGGGAAAACCAGTATATCTTGAAGATGAGAGATTTACATCAAAGATTGCATTGAAAACCATGATTGACGGAGGAGTGAAAAAAACTAAAAGACAGGATAAGAAGGTTTTGGATAAAATAAGCGCCTCAATAATACTCCAATCGTGGCTTGATAAAAAGAAGCAGTAAAATGACATATCCCATTGTTGTATACGGACATCCGGTTTTAAGAAAGGTTGCTGAAGACATTGAGAAAGACGATCCTGAAGTTAAGCAGGTCGCAGCCGATCTTTATGAAACAATGTATAATTCCGAAGGGATAGGACTTGCAGCTCCCCAGATAGGAAAATCGTTAAGAATATTTGTTATTGACGGATCAGCTGCATCAGATGACGAACCACTGCTTGTTGATTTTAAGAAGATCTTCATAAATCCCCGTATTGTTGAACAAAACGGCGAATTCAAACCCATGAACGAGGGCTGCCTCAGCATACCGAATATAAGAGAAGAAGTTGACCGTGAATCTCATATAAGGATTACTTATTACGATGAAAACTGGGAATTCCACGACGAGGTTTATGATGGTTATAAAGCAAGGATAATACAGCACGAATATGATCACCTCGATGGTATCCTCTTTACCGATAAGGTGAGCCCTCTGAGAAAGAAGCTCCTGAAGGGAAAACTTAACGCTATCTCCAAAGGGAAGTTTGATGCCGATTACAAGACAATTCTTCCAGGACAAAAAATTAAAAGTGCCTAGAGTACTTAGAGTAAAAAAAACTTTAGTCACTCAAAACTTTTTTTTATCTTTATACAGTCTCAAAAGCTGCAGACTGTGCTTAATAAGGAAATTCCGTTTCTTCGGATTTGTATACCCTTATGTCTGGGAATAGTAACCGGTCTTTATATCACGCCGGGAGATCTGTTCTTTATGCTTTCGGGAATAGTTATTCTTGTTCTCTTCTCTATCAGCCTTTTTTACAACAGGCAACTGACAAATCATATTTATGGTTTCGCATTGACTCTTGCACTGTTCATTTGCGGACTTCTCCTTTACACTAAAGAGAAAAACAGAATATCAATAATTGAACGTGAGGAGGCATTGTTTACAGGCATCCTGTCAGATTATCCCGAAGAAAAAGATAAAAGCTACAGGTTGATACTGAAGCTTGAAAAAAGGATCACTGAAAAGTGTCAGAGATCTGTGAATGGTTCACTGATGCTCTATTACAGGAAAGATTCAGTTCCTCCCTCCTTTCGCCCCGGAGACCGGATGACGATCAGATGTACACCGGTTGAAATAACAAGCAGAGGCAATCCCTATGAATTTGATTACAGGTTCTACATGGAAACACGGGGAATAAGATATATCGCATTTATTGATGAAAATGACATTATCAGGTACTTCGCCGGTGAAGATATAAGCTTGAAGCATAGGGCTTTAATGATAAGGAAAAGCATTATTGAAATGTTCAGGGAGAGAGGTATAAGAGAAGAGAGGCTGGCTCTTGTTGCAGCCATAACCCTTGGACAGAAAAACATGCTTGACCCTGAGCAGAAACAGCATTTTATGAAAGCAGGAATAATGCATGTGATGGCCGTTTCGGGTCTGCACGCTCTTATTCTGAGCATGTTTGTCTTCAGGATGCTGTTTTTTCTGAAGGGCAGGCTTAATATAGTAAGAGTAATTATCACGATACTTCTTTTATGGACATTTGCCTTTATTACAGGGCTTTCCTCCTCTGTGCTGCGTGCTTCACTTATGTTCTCTTTTCTGCAGGCAGGAAAGATCATGAAGAGACCTGTTAATGGCATCAATTCAGTTTTGGCATCTGCCTTTGTCCTGATGCTTATCAGACCCTCTGTAATATTTGATGCCGGATTCCAGCTCTCATATGCAGCCGTGATCTATATAATATGCTTCTATCGTGATCTTTACCAGAAGATCACCTTCAGGCAACGGCTGCCTGATCTGATATGGCAGTCAGCTGCTGTTACAATAATTGCCCAGGCCGGAACAATGCCACTCACCATCATGCTGTTCAACCGCTTTCCTGTATGGTTTATACTGTCGAATATTGTCATAGTACCTGTTGCTTCACTGGTAATAATCCTTGGCGCACTGGTGCCCCTGACATTCCCGTTTCGTTTTCTTTCCATGATTATTGTCAGGATGCTGGATCTAACGGCCGGACTCACAGAACGCCTAACTGAAATGGTATCTTCCCTGCCATTCTCTACCATTGAAAATATAGGTATCACCGGTACAGAATGCATACTTCTTACATTATCTGTTTTTCTTTTCACCCGCTACATTCTGAACAGAAAATCAATCCCGGCACTCCTTCCCTTTTCGGCACTTTTGCTTTTTGTTCTGGCTGGTACAATCAAGGAGGTTTCATACAGGAGAACAAATGAGTTAATTGTCTATAATTCTATAGGTTCGTCGATTGTTGGTGTAAGGACAGGCAATATACTGAACATCTATTCAGATACCTGTATTGTGCGACAGGAGGTAACGAGGCACTCCTCGGCACTAAATCTTAAACTCAGAGAAAATGTACTCCGTGAAAATATGTTTCAGCTCAGTGCAGCAGGAAAGAAGATCATGGTAACCAGCCTGCTAAACAATTCCATGCTTATAAGTAATTCCCCCGATGTTGTGATCCTTGCCGGTAAAAGGCCGGTAATTGAAAAGAACATTCAATATAAAGTACCACTGGATGCACTGGTAATAAGTTCAGAAGTCCCGGCAGTGCCATGGAATATCGATAAAATAAATGCTCTAAGGGTGCATTTCGTAAAAAAACAGGGCGCCTTTCATATGAATCTGTAATTGAACCTTATTAATTATTCTATGAAAAAACTTGAGTATTACGCTATTTATCTATTATTTTGTTCTTTATTTCAGTCATAAGTTTTATGAGAATAGTTATTGCAGGTGCTGGTGAAGTTGGGACACATCTGGCCAAGTTGTTGTCAAATGAAAACCATAATATCATCCTGATTGATCCTGATGATGAGCGGTTGAATCCTATTAAATCCTCTCTTGATGTTCTTACATATCACGGATCAGCAACATCGGTGAGGATCCTGCAGGAGATCCTTCAGAAAAAGACCGATCTGTTCATTGCTGTCACACATTCTGAAGATACAAACATTATTGCATCAATTCTTGCCAAGAGGTTCGGAGCCCTGAAAACTATTGCGCGTATTGATAACATTGATTACCTGGAACAATCGACCCCGGAGTTTTTCAAAACGCTGGGTATTGATTCACTGATCTATCCCGAACATATTGCTGCCAGGGAAGTGCTGGGATTACTTCATGAGACAGGCGCAACAGAATTTATGGGGTTTTCAGATGGGTTACTCTCGATGTATGTCCAGAGACTTGATGAGAATGCACCCATATTAAATAAAAGCCTGGCTGATATAGCCAGAACCAATAAAACTGACAAGTACAGGGCTGTTGCGATAAAGCGCAATGACAAGACTCTCATTCCAAGAGGTAACGAGCAATTTCTTCCTGGTGATCTGGTCTTCGTAATTACAACACGCGAAGGAATAAACGAGATGATGAAGACATCGGGCAAAAAGGTTTTTGAAGCGAGGAACATAATGATTCTCGGCGGAAGCAGGATAGGGAAGCATATAGCGCTTTACCTGCAGAATAATTGCGAAGTGAAGCTAATCGATTCAAATCCTGAGAAATGTGAGGATCTGTCAGAGATACTTGATAACACACTGGTGATTTGCGGTGATTGCAGGAAAGCTGAACTGCTTGAACAGGAGGGCATTTCAAAAATGGATGCTTTTGTAGCGGTAACCGGCAACTCTGAAACAAATATTCTCTCCTGCCTGCTTGCAAAAAAGATGGGAGTTAAAAGGACAATTGCAGAGGTTGAAAACATGGAGTACATTGACCTCGCAGAGAATTCAGGTATAGATACCATTATCAATAAAAAGATTTCTGCCGCAAGCAGGATCTTCAGGCATACCCTTAACCCGAATGTCACCCAGGTTAAGTACATGACCGGGACTGATGCTGAAGTACTTGAGTTTCTTGTTCCGGCAAACGCAAGAATAACAAAAGGAACGCTTCGGGGAATTGAATTCCCAAAGGATGCTATTGTCGGAGGGGGGACAAGAGAGGGTGTCCCCTTTATAGCAACCGGGGATACAATAATCAAATCGAACGACAAAGTGGTCGTATTTACATTACCGTCAGCTCAAGACCGCCTGACAAAATTCTTTACCTGATAAGGAATGGTTAACTTCAGAGTCATTGCCAGGGTTTTCAGCCAGGTGCTCATTTTTGAAGGATTATTTATGCTGCTTTCAGCGGCTGTATCATTTCTATTTCGGGAACCCGTAGCAACAAAATTACTCTTCTCAGCGATAATCACAGTAGTTACCGGAATACTTGTTTTCACTCCCCTGCGTAATGAAGAAAGACTTTCAGGGTATAAAGAGGGCTATATCATAATTACCGGAGTGTGGATAATATGCAGTCTTTTCGGAACGCTACCATTCATTCTAACCGGTTCGATCAAAAATTTTGGAGATGCATTCTTTGAATCAATATCAGGATTCACCACGACGGGTGCTACAATTCTTACCGACATTGAATCATTGTCTCGCGGTGTTTTATTTTGGAGAAGCATGACCCAGTGGCTCGGCGGCCTGGGGTTTATACTGATATCGCTGTCGCTTATACCGGTTGTAAAATCACTGAATGTACAGCTTACAATAACAGATTTCGCAGGACAGGCGGCTGATAAGATCAATCCCAGGGTCAGTGGTTCAGCCAAAAGAATGATCAGTATCTATACAATCCTGACAATGGGTGAAGCAATATTGCTCATTATCAGCGGAATGCCTTTATTTGATTCGGTATGCCATTCACTAACAACAATGTCAACCGGTGGCTTTTCAACAAGAGACCACAGTATCTCCTCCTTCGGATCACCACCGGTATTGATTATCACTACTTTTTTTATGCTGGCAGCCGGAACAAATATGACCCTCTTCTACCATGTAGTGAAACGGAATTATAAAAAGGCTTTTGGCAATCATGAGTTTATTTTCTACACTGTACTCTGCCTCGTCTTTATACTGATTGTATCAACAGCCCTCGCATTTAGACCGGATTTCTCAGTAGGAAGAGGTTTTCTTGAAGGTACTTTTCAGACTATTTCAATAATTACCACAACCGGATTCTATAACAGTGATTACAGCCAGTGGGGCAGTTTTGTGATATTCATTCTTTTTATTCTTATGTTCACCGGCGGTACTTCAGGGTCACCCGGCAGCAGCGTGAAGATTGGCCGGATACTTCTTATTGCGAAGAATGTACGTCATGAAATGAGGAGGATGATACACCCGAGCGCTTCAATACCGGTACGGCTTGATAAAAAGGCGGTTGCGGACAGCATAATCCATAACATCCTGGTTTTCTTAATATTATACCTTATATTGATCTGCTTAAGCTCAATAGTGATTTCATTTATGGGATATGATATAATTACAGCATTCAGCACCTCGGCAGCCATGCTCGGAAATATCGGTCCGGCACCTGGCACATTTGGACCATTCTCAAATTATGCAGCTGTCCCGATAGCAGGGAAATGGTTTTTTGCATTTCTGATGCTCCTTGGAAGACTGGAATTGTTATCAGTCCTGGTTTTTTTCACAAGAGGTTTTTACAGACGCTGAGCCATAATAATTGAGTACCTGTCATTGAATTGTACTGATTTTTTTATCAGTGATAATTTCACCATTCCAAAATACCAAGGCCCTGCCTGACAATCATTATCTCCTCTCCCGTACAGTCAACGATTGTTGAAGCCTCATTGCTTCCATAACCCCCATCTATAACGATATCAGCAAAATCGCGGTGTTTTTCATAGATAAGCTCCGGATCGGTAGTATATTCAATTATCTCGTCCTGGTCATGAATTGATGTTGTTATGATTGGCCGACCCAACTCCTGTACCAGTTCATGTACTATGTTATTATCAGGAATCCTGATACCTACTGTCTTTTTCTTATTCTTGAACAATTTTGGTATCTGGTTATTTGCTTTTACAATAAAGGTAAATGGTCCCGGTGTGTTTCGTTTAAGAAGTTTAAAAACTGTATTGTCCCTGATTATTGTATACTCAGATAACTGACTCATATTCAAAAATATAAGCGACATGTAAGGGTTTTGCGGATTAAAACCCTTGATGCGTGCTATTTTTTCAATTGACTTGTTCGCTTTTATATCGCACCCCATGGCGTAAACCGTGTCGGTGGGATAGATAATAATACCACCTGTTTCGAGAACATCGACAACCTGCCGGATATGTTTATGGTTCGGGTTTTGCGGGTAAATGCGTAGAAGCATGTCAACATAATTTCTGCAAAGATATTTAAAAGTGACTAGAGTGACTAGAGTGACTAGAGTTATAATATTTTTCACACTTTAAGTACTTTAGGCACTCCAGACTCTAGGCAATAAAAAAGGGTAAGCTACTTATATCGCACCGCTACAACCGCCTACCCTTGCTACCTTCCGATCCTGGGGGAGTTCAGCAGGAGCTGGTCGTATAAGACTTACCC